>CACWSI010000001.1 GCA_902763555.1 uncultured Erysipelotrichaceae bacterium
TGCAATGTTGGTTGACTTTGCTTATTCCATTCACCTCGCTTCCAAGTTAAAACAATTTAAAGAATACAGCGATTTAAGATTCGAAGAATTTAAAAAAGAGTTCAAAAAGAGAATCAAAGAAATAAGAAACAAAGATAATCATTAATTTATTATTTGCCTCTTAAGGAATACATTCCAAAGAATCTAATAATAGTACTCAAAAATCATAATTTTACCCCGTTTTAGGGGCTTTTGATATTGATTGATTAAAAATGCGTATTTACGCAAAATGTTTCATCAAACTCATTGGAAAAATAAGATTTAACAATTCTAATATGAGAATTTCTAATTTTGATAATTATAGCTAATTAGGTAAGTTGATATTATCTACCTTTTTATTAGTTTTAGTTTTAAAATATTCGTGTTACTAGAGATATGAAACATAAATTAATAACTAATACATTGCTTCTTACTATTCTATGTGGCTGTTCTAACACTATTAGTCCATCTGATAGTCAAACTTCTGTAAGTTCAAATTACATTAAGCCAGAATCTTTTAAAGTGTATGACGTTTATCTTGATGATGGATATCCTAAAGAACACACTTTTGTTCTTGAAGAATTTGAAGATCAAACTTTCCATATAAGCAATAAATCAGGCGCCATTATCAATGATACATATGGTACTGTCGTGAATAACTGTTCAGCTGTCTATGTTTTTGACGCTAATAATGATGGATATCGTGATTTTTGTACTGTCAAAAGTGATGGCAGTGGTGTTACTTATTGGTATGTTTCTATTTATGACTTGCACAATAATAAAGAAATATATAGACACTGGGAAAGACTACATTTCTCATATTTTTTAAATCTTAAAGATAACGATTTATTTGTTAGGCAAGTAAAAACTTATTTTGATGATGAAACAATTAACGAAGGAAAACTATCCTTTAGTGAAGATAAAGGTGTCTATATTGACTGGAATAAGAACTACGACATCACTGATTTTGATGTGACAATCACTCTCGCTGATCCAAAACATACGCCAGTGACTATCAAAAAACAAAAAGATGGATATCACGTTAACGTTGATGATTATTCGTTATATTTGTTTGAAATCGATATTCATTCTAACGTTGACTATGGTGATGAAAATATTCCAGTTTCTTTTGCAATGGCGGGGGATAAATTTTCTGTTAATTCCGCGACTAAAATAGGTAAAACACAAAGATATAGCTTTTCCTTCCTTAGTAATCAAGACAATAATTACATCACAAATATTACCGTTTCAAATATCACCAAAACATTTATTTTTAATAAAGAAAAAAGAACCTCATATCTCAACTTAGGAGATATTGTTCCTTGGTCTAAAGATGTGAACTTAAGCAACTTAAACATGCTTAAGATTCAAACTGAACTTACTTTAAACATAATGCCTTCTCATGGCCGTAGCATTAATGTGTATCGTAATCAAAAAGAATTATCTCAAGCATTAGATTATTTCAATACATGGGTCTTTGAAGTATTACCTGAAGACTTTGGCTTTTTAACCCAAAGCATCCAAGTTTGCGAAGATTATTACTTCTACACTGATGAACAAGTATATTCTTATAAAATCAATTCCCAATTTGTCCAAGTGAATGATAAGTGGTATAGATTAAGATCTAGTTTTATTTTGGAATATACAGAAGATTACGAAAAGTATTATGCCTTCCCGTCAAACACTATGAATGCTGCTATTTATGATGCTTCTAATAACTCACAAACGGATAAGACGATTAATTATCTCAGTGATTTAGTCTTTACTGAAGGATCTTTAGATAAGAATTCGGCACCAAAAGCAAAATATTATTTTGTGATTAATGACTATAAATACTATATTGTCTCTTCTAGAATATTCTTCGAAGTCACTAGCAGTAGTGGTCATTTATATACAATCACTAGCGATAAAGATTTTTCAGATTTGTTCTAGAGATTCATTCTTTTTACTAATGTAACTGGGTTTTCTCCAAGAAACTTTCTAGAATGAAAAGGTTTTATGAGACATATGGTAACTTTTCAAATTTGCCAAGGGCATTGGCAAAATTACTTTATAGATTTACTTTTTTATCATCTAAAACTGAGGTCATTTGTCGTAGTGGAACTTAAAAACGCTGATTTTGATCCATCTTTCATTGGCCAATTGCAGTTTTATGTGACCGCAATTGATGAAACAATAAAACAAGAAAATGATAATCCAACGATAGGATTACTCCTTTGCAAGAACAAGGACAAATACTCGGTTGACTGGTCACTAAAATCAAGTCTTGCTCCAATCGGTGTTGCTTCTTATGAGATAAGAGATTATTTACCATCCGAAGAAGAGATTAATAAATACTTATCTTAATAAAATAATTATGTAATAATTGTTTATCAAGAATTGACTATGGCTAGTAATAACGATTATCTACAATTTGTCTTAGAACTATTAAGAGAAACTAGAGGCATTACCTATAAGAAAATGATGGGTGAATTTATGCTTTATAAAGATGGCACCATCTTTGGTGGTGTCTATGATAATAGATTCCTTATTAAGAATGTTCCATCATTAAAAGAATATAACTTAAAAGAACAAATTCCTTATCCAACCGCTAAGCCAATGTTATTAATCGATTCAGAAGATCCTGATGAAATTAAAGAGATGGTTTCAAAAGCGGTTAATAATTTAAAAAAATAAAAATTTTTTCAATAAACAACTAACTAGATACATTCTAAACAAAATAGAGAATAAGGCTTTAAAACGCCCGTGAGCGCATTTGCTATGCGATTTATACTGCGCTATCATTGAATTGGATATATGGCATACTCATTAATACCAATTGTCGCGGTTATTATCGGTGCAATAATTAACTGGGATGTTTTTCTGAACAAAAAATTTCGCGTGATGAATAGCGATATTTTCCGCGCTTATAAGATAGTGATTATTTGCCAATTTATCTTCTTTACCGCGGACATCTTATGGGGCGTATTAGACTCCTTATCAAATAAAGTTCCAGCAATGATTGATACGACCATCTTCTTCGTGTCGATGGCTTTTGGTGTTTCGGCTTGGTTAAGATTTGCCGCTAAATATTTAGAAGAAAAGAAACTAACGAGTAATATTACTTTAGTCTTTGCCCTTATTTTCTTAATCGCTGGTGTGACTTTGGTCATTATTAATATCTTTAATCCAATCTTATTTAGTTATAGTAGTGGCGAATATGCACCTAAGGCTGGTAGATATGGTTATTTCACCGCGCAAATGGCCATGTATCTCATTGCTTCTATAATTGCCTTTGTTCGTACTCTCACTAATAAGAACTATCGCAAGATGAGATATTTAACTATTGGCCTTGTCGGTCTAATCATGGCGGGTTTAATTGTCTTACAAATCTTTTATCCAAACCTTCCTTTATATTCATTTGGTCACTTATTATCCATGGTTCTTATTCACATGTTTATTGTTAATACTGAATCACAAAGCTATCAGCGTTCGATAAGCGCTGCTTCGCAAAGAGTGAAAGAAAAGAGTCAAGAATTAGAAACCACCAAAGAGTTAGCGTATCAAGACCAATTGACTGGTATTAGAAATAAACATGCTTACGTCGAACGTGAAGAAAGCATTGATGCATCACTCCATGATAAGAGCAGTGGTAATTTATGCTTATTCATCTTTGACTTAAACGATTTAAAGCTAATTAACGATACTTTTGGTCATGAACAAGGTGATGAATACATCATTAAATCAGTTAAAATCATTAAACAAGTATTCAAAAATCAAATCATTTATCGTATCGGTGGTGATGAATTCGCTACCTTCGTAGATGGCCCTGATTTCAACAATAGATATTACTTATTAGAACAATTCAACAAAGTTGTGGAATCAAATATCGGTAAAAATGAACCAATTATTGCTGTTGGTTTTGCCGACTATGTGCCAGAAAAAGATAATTCTTTAAGATCCATCTTCACTCGAGCGGATGAACGTATGTACGCGAGAAAGAAAGTGCTTAAAGAAATGGCCGCTAAAGAAAATGAAGACCAAAAAGATAGTGCGGTTTCTGATTCCGTATCTCGTCAAGAATACTATGAGATATTCTATCGTCATGGTAAACTCTCTTTAATTAACTTTTTAAATAGTTCCCCTTGTGATGAAATCGTAGAAATAGATGTCGTTAATGACACTTATAAAATCTTCTATCATGTCGAAGGTAAATACTTCGTTCCTAACGTTGATATTTCTTATAAAGAACTATTAGAATTCACCGCGAAGCATATCGTCCATCCTGATGACGCTGGTGAATATTTAGCGTTAATGAAAATCGATGGATTTTTTGAACGTTTAGCAAACGCTAAAATACCAAACTTTGACTTTGCGCATTTTAGATATAAATTGCAAGATGGTGCTTATCGATATGTCGAACAATGCGTTATTGCTGGAGAAGAAAATGGTATTCCTCCTGGCATGTTTAGAATATATATCTTCGATATTCATAACATGATGATCAGAAGAATGGGTATCGCTAGTGATGATTCTAATGTCATCTCTCATGTTCGTGATAAAACAACAGGTCTATTAAATAGTAAAGACTTCTTTGTTAAAGCAGAGCAAATCGTTAAAGATAATCCAAAGAAGCAATGGTGTGTGCTCTTCCTTGATATTGAACACTTCAAATTCTTTGATGAGTGGTATGGTCGTGAACAAGGTGATTATTTATTAGCCAAGATTGGTGCTGAGTTATCTGAAAGTGAATTAGTGCACAATGGTGCGGCTGGTTATTTCGGTCAAGATGACTTCGTTATTTTAGCGGAATTTGATAAAGACAGAATTAAAGCTTTATATGAGAATATTCATCACCATATCGCCTCTTTTGGTCTCACCGCTGGTTTCTTACCGGCTATCGGTGTGGCTTCATTAGAAAAAGATATGATCCTTGTTGACGCTATTGATAGAGCGAGCATTGCGGCTTCCAAAGCCAAAGGCGATGTTAGAAATAGAATTGTTTATTACAATTCTGATATGCAGTTCCTCGCGGAACACGAATATCGCGTTCTTTCTGATTTCATGAGCGCTTTACAAAATGATGAAATCACCTTCTATCTGCAACCACAGTGCCGCGCTAAAACAGGTAAAATCGTTGGTGCGGAAGCTTTAGCAAGATGGATTAAAAAAGATGGTACACAAATCCCACCTTCAGTCTTTATTCCTGTCTTAGAGAAATATAACTTCATTACTGACTTAGACCAATACATTTGGGAGAAAGTTTGTAAGAGCTTAAAGCATTGGTTAGATTCAGGACATATTGCTGTTCCAGTTTCTATCAATGTTTCTCGTATTGATATTTATAATTTTGATATTGCTAATTACATTCGTGATTTAACTGATAAATATGAAATCCCACATCGCCTTATCAAAGTGGAAATCACTGAATCCGCTTATGCGGAAACCGTTAATATTATCGAAGATATCGTTTCGCGTTTACGTAAAGACGGCTTCGAAGTTTTAATGGATGACTTCGGTAGTGGCTATTCTTCCTTAAATATGCTTTCTACAATTAAATTAGACGCTATTAAGTTAGACTCTGAATTCTTACGCTTAGAAGGCGCTGACTATGAAAGAGGCATTCGTATTATTGAATCTGTTGTTAATATGGCCAAAACCATGACCTTGCCAATTATCGTGGAAGGTGTAGAAACTAAAAAACAATGTGAATTCCTTATGGAATTAGGTTGTCGTTATATCCAAGGCTATTACTTCTATAAACCATTATCACGTGAAGACTTTGAAAAGGTTGTTAAACAAAAAGACATGATTGATGAACGTGGTTTTGTCGTTAAGCCTAATGAACAATTACGTATTAGAGAATTCTTAGATAAGAATATCTACTCTGACTCAATGTTAAATAACATTATTGGTGCGGTAGCCTTCTATTCATGGGATAAAGAGCATGTTGATATCGTGAGATATAACCAACAATTCTATCAAGCAGTTGATGTTCCTGACTTTGCGGAAAGATTAGTGAATATTGAATTATTTGCCCCTGAAGAAGATCGCCCAATCATGTTCGCCGCTTTACAAGAGGCGATGGATAATCGTTTATCTGGTTCCATTGCGACAATTAGATTCCATCGTAGTGATGGTGGTCTCATGTCCTTTAGAATTCATTTCTATTATCTTGGTCAAAAAGAAGGTAGAGAGTTGTTCTATGGTGCGGCCTATAATGATAGCGAACTTGCTAACTTAAAAGAAGTTAAAGACTTAATCACTGAATATTCCACTGATAACATGATTCTCGTCAGCGTTATAAACAAGAAGTTTAGATTCAATGTTATCTCACACACTGTGAGCAACTTATTGGGTATTACTCCATCAGAGCTTGAAAAAGAACTCAATGATTCATCATTCATCAAGCGCTGCGTAAATCCGAAAGAAATTGTGGAAATTAATAAAGACGCTCTTAAGCTTGCGGGTAAGCATAAGGAATTTAATAAGATTGTGACGGTCTATGATAAAGACAATAACAAAGTTAAAATCAATGTTGAGTTCCTCTGCGTTGCAGGTGACGCAGATAACGTCGCTTACATCTTAAAAGCCCAACCACTAGAAAAATAGTATCGACACCAGTCGGTACTTTTTCAAATATTTGTCATAAGTTTCAATAAATAAGCCCTAAAAGTAATATTACTTTTTATAATGAAAAGTAGATTACATAAAGGTGACCAGTATGAAAAAGAAGAATTACATGCCTAAAACGCCGAAAGAAAAAGGCTTATTTGTCGGTGCGATTATTTGCATAGTCATTTTTATCCCCTGCCTTATTTTTATAATGGAAGGTATCGGTATTATTCCTTTTTTAATTATCGCTATACTCGCTATCGGTGGTGGCATGACATTAGCGTTTTACGCTAAAAAGATTATCGACGCTAGGCTTAAAGAAGAAGGCGACGTGGAAGAACAACCTAAGATTGAAGAACACGTTAAAGCAAAAGAGCCTGAACCAGTTAAGCAAGAAGTAATTCCTGAACCCGCTCCTGCTCCAGAAGTTGTTGAACCAGAACCAACTATTGAAGAACCGGTCTTTAAAGAAGAACCCACTCCTGTTCAACCAGTAGAAAAGAAAAAGCCTAATAAAGCAGTCTTTGCGGTTATTATTCCAATTATCGCTGTTGTTTTAGTGGCCGCTATCGCTATTCCTGTTACCATTCATTTTGTTAACACCAATAACAATACAGAAATCAATGATGGTGGTGGCAATAATAACAACAACGGTGGTAAAGTGTCATTCAATATTACTTCTACAACCTGCTATGAAGAAACTAGCGCCGATCGTGTTGATGGCTATCAATTCGAACCGAATAAAGACTATATTCAATATAGATTTATCAGACATGGTGATGCCTATTATGTTGAATGGATTGAACATGGCACATGGACATTTGATGCTTCGACAGGTTTCGTAAATGCTGTCTGTACCACATATGAGACATGGGACGACTATACAAACTCATGGAACAATCATACTTATTCAGAAGGCGCTTCTAACGCTCAAAAGAATTTTAAAGTTGTTAACGATACCACATTGTATTGGAATGGCAATAGTCAGTTTGCTATCAAAAAGGTCAGTAGCTTCACCCATCCAATCGTTAAATATAACGGTCAATAAAAACTTTTTAAAATAACGGCACTAAAAAGTGCCTCTTTTTGTTGCGCTATTCTTATTAAAATAGGATTATATATGTGCGCTTATAATTTTTTAGCAATTATCATTAATTAATACGTCTAATAAGTGAAAGGAATTACAAACCATGAATAAAAAAGAAAGTAATATTCAAATAGCATTTATATTATCAATTGTCGCTCAAGGCATTTTACTCTTATTCATTATCGTTCCAGGATATATCTCTATTCCTGGTGATACCATAACAAGATTAATTGTGGCCTTAGCGTATTTCCCTGCTCCATTGATTTTAGGCATCATCTCCGCAAGTATGAATAAAGTCACTTCATTAGAGGATGTAGGCACTAAATTTAAAGTCTATCGTATAGTTGCTAAAGTTTTTTCAACAATCGCTATCGTTTTAGGCGCTGTGTTAACATTTGTCTTCTTAATTGTTTATACATTCCATTTTTAAAAATTATTAATAAATAAATATGCACAAGGCAGTCTTTGTTATCAAAACAAGACTGCTTTTTTTGCGATTTTAACTTATAAAATAAAAATTTTATAAATATCTTTTGCTTTGCCTCGCGCATACGTGTATTCTTTTAACTGTTGAAGAAAGGAAACGGAGTATGAAAAAATCTATCAAAACCGTGTTACTAAGCTTAGCATTGGTGGGCACTCTTGCAGGTTGTGACTTTGATCAAAACTCAACAAGTAGTAGTGCATCTGCTAATAGTAGTGACACATCCCTTACATCATCTTCTAGTTCAAGTGAAACTAGCTTACCAAGCTCTAGCTCAATTTCTAGTTCAAGTGAATCTAGCTCAGTAGTTACAAAAACTGACATCGTTTTAACCGCTGAAAAAACAAATCTAGATGTCAATGAGAGTGTGACAATTACCTCTAACGTCGAAGGCGTGACTTACTCAACAGTAGAAGGCGCTTCCGTCAACGCTGGTGTTTTCAGTGCCACTAAGGAGGGCACATTTGTTGTGACCGCCCATAAAGATGGCGATTATAACGATGGTACAATTACCTTCACTGTGACATTTGCAAAGACCGCTAACAAAGTTAAGGCTATCTTAAAAACAATGAAAGAAGGCCAAAACTTCACAGTGACCGCTAATAACTTATTAGGCGTTAATAAAATCTATAGAACAGAAAACTATTTCTTTGATGCCCAAAGTAATGAAGGCCAAGCCTTGTTTACTAACATCATTCCAAATACACAGTTCGATAAAGTTGCTCACTATATCAAACTAGTGAATAACGAACTCATCATCGGTAACGATATCGTTTATCAAAATAGTAATGGTGAAGGCGTCATCGCCACTGACTTATATGATACCGATGGCTTACACTATGTTGATGTTGATGCCTTAACATTTGAAGAAAACAATGGTGTTTTCTATACCGCAGATAACAATACAATCGTTGCGATGTCCGCGATCGTTGGTTCTGAATATGTCTTATATGCTGATAAAATCGAATTCAGCTTTGATAAGAACTTCGATTTAAATGCTAGAATCATTTACATTGATCCAGAAACAAACAAAATCGATGAAACAAGCACTAATGCTTTTGGTTACATCAAATTCTCTGACATTGGTAAAACAGTGGCCCCAGTCGTGGATGACGCTGTTAAAAATGTCACTGTCAGTGAAACAGGTATGAGTGAAGAAGTTGCTTCTTCCTTCATGCTTACTAAAGCCCACCTCAAAGCCACAATTAAACAATTCATCGGTGAAACAGTTACTGTTTTAGGTACAAGTGAATATCACTTCGATGAAAAATATTTAATCGAAGATAAAGTGGTGAGAGGTACAACCATCCATAACTTCTATGAAAAAGATGACCAAGGCAACGCTAACTATGTTGGCATTGGTCCAGATAACAAACTTGTTAGAACAAATTATGGAGAATGGGATTCATTTACTTTCCCGTTTGCCACTTTAACATTAAGTGATTTCAGACAAACAAGTGCACACACATATTCTTATATGAGTTATAACTCCAATGCTGTTGCTAAATATTTAGCGTGGGCTAACATTGGTGATAACGTTCTTGCTTATATCACCGCTAAAGAAGAAAACGGTAAAATCGCTTCCTTCACCTGTGAAACAGCTAACCAACTCAATAACATCGGTACAGATGATGCCCCAGTTTATAAATATGGTAAATACGTCTTTGAAATTGAAGTCTTACCATATGAAACAATTGTGGCTCCAGCCCCATTTGAAGCGGACGCTGATACAACAAGAGTTAAAGCTTATATGGATGAATTAACTGAAAGTGGTGCTAATTACACATTAATGATTGGCGATCACTCTTCACCAAGTGACTTAATTACAATCAAAGTCACAGAAAAAACTATCTTAATTAAGAATTACAAAAATAAAGAAACAACCTATAAGGGCTATCATGTCTTAGATGATGGTGTGATTGAGTTCTCCGCCACTAATAATGGTCAAGCAACAACAGATGACACATCTGACGATACCGCTACCGCTAAACTCATAAAAGATGTTGAAATGGCAGAAGGTCAAACATTAGCGTCATTATTAGGCCTTAATATTGCTCCAGAAACACTTAAATTTGACGAAGATGGCAACATCATCTTCAAAGATGGTGTTTTAAATGGTGGTAAAGGCTTATTCAATGACTTCTATTGGAAAGATAGCGCTATGGATGGCACAATCAAATTCACCATTTATGGTGATCACATCAGTTCCATCAACTTCAAATATGCCGATGGTTCTACAACTGCTCAATATGCTCAACTCTTTATGTATGGCACAACTGGCTTAACATCTAACTTTGAAAAAGATTTAGTTGCTAAATTAGCCACAATTAAAGATGCTCCACATCCAACATCATGGGCAGAAGAATCACCTGCAGCTTATGAAAAAATGGTGACCCTATTAGGTGAAGAATTAGCCGCTATTATTCCTTACATCTATGATGAAACTGTTAGTGGTTTCTTCGATGGTGGTACACTCAGTTCTAGCACAACATTAAGAATCAAATTAACAGATAATAAAACACTTTCAGATGCATATCGTAGTGCTTTAACACAAGCATGCGTTGATGCTGGCTTTACCAAAGCATCTAACATCAGTGCAAAACTCACTGTTGGTGGCAAAATATTAACTGTTGGCACTTTAGCCTCACAAGTAAGCATCATTTATAAGAACGCTTAATATGAAGAAACTATTGCCATTAATTTCATTATTAGTACTTACTGCTTGCTCAAATCCAGTTTTGAGCAGCAGTGGTAATAGTGGTTTATCTTCATCTAGTGAAGTTACTTCTAGTGTTACTAGTTCGTCCTCTAGTGAATCTACTTCAAGTGAAGTGTCTAGCTCCAGTAGTAGTGTCTCTAGTTCATCTAGTTCTTCTAGTAGTAGTAGTTCTATAGAAGAACCACCTACACCTAGCGAATTGTTTGATGCATTTCATGAAAAACTAGGCTTAAAGAATTCCACTTTGATTGATGAAAACTACATCGAACAAAAGTTCATTGAAGGTAATATTCTAACCAATCATTACTTTGGCAAATTCGCAGAACAAGGTGATGATGGGTATTGCAAATATCTTGATCAAGGCCTATATCACTTCAATTTCATTGAGGATGGTATTGAAATTGATAGATGTAAGACAGTTAATAACGACATTGATATGTGCGAATTCTTCTATACCACATATGATTTGAAAGACTTCAAATCTAAATGGAAGAAGACCGCTGATGACCTCATCTATACATCCACTGAAAAAGAAATCAGTGTCCTTATCGCGGAACTAGATGGACAAGGCATTTTAGCGGAAGGCAGTGACTCATTCACAAGCAAATTAACTCTTGCTAGTGATGGCAAGTCTGCTAAATATGAAACAACTGCTATTTCTAATGACTTTGGTACATTCCAAATGAGTTTCACTGTTAAGGATTTAGGAACAACAACACATGATAGTGTGACTTCATATTTAGCGAATGCTCCTAGATTAGAAGTTACTAATGAATTCCCTAGTGAAGTTAAAACCGCTATCAATAGCATGTTTGCTATAGACATTAATGCGCCTACAGGCACAAGCTATGCTCACGATAGTTATGTGAGTTATAACAATGACAAAATAGTTCAACAAATCTTCTATGAAGACTTCCTCGCAGGAGACCAGGTTAGTAACTATCGTTCATATTTAGAATCTATTGGCTTTACGTTATCTGATATCACAACTGAAAAAGATGATTTAAAGAAATTAGGCTATGTGAGATACTACTATGAAAAAGTAGTGGGTTCAGAGACGTTATTCGTTGAATTATTTTTTGTTCCAAAGATTCAACTAGATACCTTTGAGCAAACACTATACCCTAATGGCGTCTTGCATTTAAAATTCATTAGACCATAAAACAATAACGGGGTTACAAAATCCCGTTTTTTGTTACATATTAGTCAAGAAATTTTTAAAAAATATTTCTCACTTTTCATCGATACTTTTTTAGCGTTTTTCCCACGTACGTATATATGCGAGAAAAAAGCGCGCTATACTAAAAGTACAAATGGGAACTCTATCTAAAATTTGGAATGGTTTTTTAAACATTTTTGGTTTACGCAAAAACTCCAAATATGTAAAGAACTATTTAAATGAAGCCAATATGCGATCTGGCGTTTTTATGTCGTTCGTTATTTTTGTTTTGGAAGTCTGGCTTGTCATTAGACAAATGAAGGACTATGCAATTCCTAGAATTATTGCTCCAAAATCGAACGAAGTTGGCTTGTTACCTTTTGAGATACTTTACAAGTACACTTCTGTATATTTTGTTTTGATGTTTTTTGGTATCGCAATGTTTGTTTATTCTTTGCAATACTTGAGTAAAAAGAAATCATTGAGCAAAATGATTATTCCGATCGTTGCGGCGAGTTTTTCTTTAGCTGTCTGCTGTTTTTTACCTCTTGAGTTTAAACAGGGAATACAAAACATAAGATTCTCAGGCACTTTGGATACCACAGCGATTTATAGTATTTTAAGGCTTGTTTTCTATGGAGCTATTTTCTTGTTTGATATAGGCATTATCTATTCTTCTATCTATCGCTATAAAGGTGGCAAGAGAGAGTCTATTAGCTCGGTTTTAGTTATTTCTTTGTTCGCTTTTGTCTGTCTAACCTTTGGTGTTATGGTTTCATATAGTGATTTCACTTCTTCTACCATCTACACTGGAATACAGGTTGGCATTAATGAAAAAACTGGTGATCCAATAATTAAGGATGTCTTGGGAAACGATAAATATAACAAACAGATTATTTGCTTCTTGATGTTCACGATTTACATTGGCTGTTTGTTAATTTGGAATCCAATGATTTCCATTGGTATTTTAGGTACCTTATTCTTGGGCTTTTTCTTCCTTCTTGATCATGTCGCATCTTTAGGTGGAAGAGTTGTTACGGATGGCGATAAAATCAACTATATTACCTTCTATATTTCATTAGCGATGGTTGCTATGTCTATTTATAGTCAACGTTTGTCTGAGGCCAAGAAAGATGAAGAACTAGAAGAATTAGCCACTAAAGATACAATCACTGGTTTATTATCTTTTGAATATTTCACTTTACAAGTTAGAGAAAAAATCGCTCAATATAAAATTGAACGCGGTAATAGTGTCTATTTATTTATTAACATCACAAACTTCAAAGTCTATAACGACCAAAAAGGTTTCAAGAAAGGTAATGAATTCTTAAAGACAGTTGGTCAGATTATCTCTGATGTCTTTAATGAAAATTCATTAATTACCCGTCAATCTGACGACCACTTCGTTGTTTTCACCATTAACTTAAAAGTCCAAGATAAAATCTTCGAAGTGGCTAGACGAGTGGAAGAACAAGATCCAGAAATTAAACCTAGTATTAAAGTTGGTGCAGCGGAAGTTTATGACCCAAGAGAAGATCCTCACTATGCAGTTGAAAAAGCGCGCTATGCATATGCGGAACTTAAGCGTATGCCTACTACAAAAATCATCCTCTTCTACGATGATAAGATGCACGACAACTATTTGATGAATCAATACATTGTTACTCATATTGATGAAGCCATTAAAAATGGCTACTTAAAAGCCTACTATCAACCAGTTGTTTGGTCTAAAGGTAGAACACTATGCGGTGTTGAAGCTTTAGCGAGATGGGTTGATCCTAAGTATGGTTTCCTTTCTCCTGCTAAATTTATTCCAGTATTAGAAAACAACCAACTTATCTATAAACTAGATAAAGAAATCTTAAGAATCGTCTGTGCTGACATTCGTCATAATATGGATAAGGGTTTACCAGTCCTCCCAGTCTCTATTAACTTCTCTAGAGCGGACTTTGGTGTTATCGATATCGTAGAAGTCGTTAATGAGATTGTTGATCAATATCAAGTTCCACATGAATTATTACACGTTGAAATCACTGAAAGTGCTTTAACTAACGAAGTTGATTTATTAAAGAACACAATTAATAGATTGCACGCTAAAGGATTTGCCACTTGGCTTGATGACTTTGGTAGTGGTTATTCTTCATTCAATGTCTTAAAAGACTTTGACTTTGATGTTTTAAAACTTGATATGGCTTTCCTTGTGGGATTTAACGGCAATGAAAAAGCTAAAGCTTTAATTAAATCAGTTATTTCTCTTGCGGACCAAATTGGCATGAAGACACTTTGTGAAGGTGTTGAAACCGATGAACAAGCGAAGTTCTTAGAAGAAGCAAGCTGTGGCCGTTTACAAGGCTATTTATACGGTAAGCCTCTTTCTTATGATGAATTATTAGAAAAGATTCAAAAGGGCGAATATAACATTTCCAAAGAAAAGCTTTATTAAAAACGGCCATTAAGGTCGTCTTAAATATTATTTCATTAATAGATGAAATACTTTATAATATTCATGCGTTAATAAATATTATTGATATTTAAAAAGCGAAAGGAATTATTTACTATGCAACAAGTAAGCATTAGAAATAAGTGGATTTCTTTAAGAGGTGGTTCCTACGTTAAGGACATGGACGAAAGAGATGTCTTTTATGTGAAAGGCAAATTCTGGACTGTCACTAGAAAGAAATTTGTCCAAGATATGGAAGGTAACTTGCTATACACAGTCAGAAACAAATTCTGGTGGTTCTTTGTGAGAAAAGCCATGGTCTATGATAAAGATGGTAACCAAGTAGCGTTCATTAGAAAGAAATTCTGGTCTGTCCATGACCGTTATTTCGTTCAATCTTCATTAGGTAATTTAGAAATTACTGGAAATATTTTAGGATTCGATTATCATATTATCCTTGACGGTAAAGAAATCGGACATGTTGCAAGGAAGATTTCTTTAAGAGATTCGTTCGTCTTATCTTTAGAAGATGGCTATGACTTATCGTTCTTCGTGGCCTTTGTGATCGCAATCGATAACATCACAGACCAAGCTAGACAAGACGCGTCAAGCAGTTATTAGTATTATGGCAAGAGTTAAACGTTATTGTGGTGGTTACATCCTCGAAATTAATGGGGATAAAATTCAAGAATACTGTGGCCGCTATCTATACCAAATTAGTAATGGTAGGGTACAGGAATACTGTGGCCCTTATCTTTACGAATTAAAAGGCGATAGAATCCAACGTTACTGTGGTAGTTATCTTTTAGAATTTGATGGTAGAAGAGTTAAACGTTATTGTGGTAACTATATTGCCGAAGTTGAAGGCAATAGAATCAAGCAATACTGTGGTCCATATCTCTATGAGATAGAAGGATTCCTCAGCAATGAGCAAATGATGGCGTTAATCGCAGTCTTATTTGCCTAAAAGGAATGATTATGAACAAATACATGAAAATGGCTATTAACGAAGCCAAAAAAGGCATTAGAAACGGACATGGTGGTCCTTTCGGTGCAGTGATTGTTAAAAACGATGAGGTTGTCGGTAAAGGACATAACCAAGTTGTAAAGAACAACGATCCAACTTGTCATGGTGAAATCATGGCAATCCATAAAGCCTGTAAGAAATTAGGCACTTTTGATTTAAGTGGTTGTGAAATCTACACAACCGGTGAACCATGCCCAATGTGTATGGCCGCGATCTTATGGGCCAACATTGAAAAGATTTATTATGGCTGCAATATCTTAGATACCGAAGAAATTGGTTTCAGAGATAAGAAGTTCTATGAACAATTTGAAAATCGTGAACAATTAATTCACGAATTAGATCGTAAAGAATGCCTCAAATTATACGGGGAATACAAACGTATTAGTGATAAGGTTAATTATTAATGAAAAGATTTTTCGCCGACTTAGGTAAAGGCATTAAGTCTGTTTTTAAAGGCCCTGCTTCTAAAGACAACTTATTTGCATTAGATAATCGCGTACCGATTGGTAGTGCGGTTCCTTTCGGTTTGCAACATATTCTAGCGATGTTTGTCGCTAATATCACACCAATCATTATTGTCTTTGCGGCGATTGGTCTACTAGACAGTCAATTAGGCGTTCAAGCTTTATTAGGCGCTGTTTTTATGGCCGGTATCGGTGCGATTGCCCAATTATTAATTGGTGTGAGATTACCTGTTGTATTAGGTACATCATTTACTTTTGTACCAGTATTATTAACAATCGGTACAAGTACCGCAGCCGCTAGTGATCCAGTAACGGCTTATTATACAATTTTGGGTTCCATTATATTTGGTGCCTTATTTGCGATAGTCTTCTCACTCTTTTATAGATGGTGGGGCAAGCTCATTAAACCAATCGTTCCAGCTATCGTAGTGTTAGGTGTTGGCTTATCTTTATTAACCAGTGGTGCGAATAGTTTTTTAGGTGGCACAACGGTCATCACAAATATCATTAATACAGGGGAAACTGGTACACCTGTCGCTTATTTTTGCTATATCATCGTTGCTTTAGCGACATTAATTACTTCATTATTATGGTCAATATTTATGACAGGCGTATGGAAGAATCTTAACGTTGTCGTTGGTATTGTTGTGGGCTATGTTTTGAGCTGTTGTTTCCCTGGCATGATTAATTTTAACGGCCTTGCGATTACTGAATTTGTCGGCTCACACGGTGTGATTGATTATCCACATTTAATTAATCTAACAAGAATTAGATTTGAACTTGTGCCATGCATCTTGACTTCAGTCTGTTTTATTGCCACTACGATAGAGGCTATCGGTAACACCGATACAACCGCGAAGATTGCTTTAGGAAGAAAAGCCACTGCTCGTGAAATTAATGGTGGTCTTATCATCTATGGTGCTAACAGTGCCATTGCTGCTTTATTTGGTGCTTTCCCATTAACAATTTATGCTCAAAACGTTGGTATTGTTTCACAAACTAAAGTCACAAACCGTTTCACTATCTTCTTAGGCGCAGCATTCTTAGTCATTGCTAGCTTCTTCCCACCAATCGCTAATTTCTTATTCACCATCCCTGATGCTGTTATCGGTGGCTCGATGGTCATCTTATTTGGTTCCATTGCCATTATCGGCATGAAATCAATTTCAGAAATTGGCTGGAGTGATAAAAATATCACAATCACCGCTTTAAGTATTTGCCTTGGCTTTGGTATGACAATTGCGACAGTCACCGTTGGTGCTGGCACCGCTATGTCATTGGATCTCTTTAATAAACTAGGAGTCGGTTGGTTAGAAGATATGTTATCTAATAACGTACTCAATATGTTTATTATTGCCTTCATTCTTTCTTGGGTTCTCCCAGAAGATATGCAAATCCACTTATTCCATAAGAAAGAAGAGAATCAATCAAACTAAAATAAACAAATGGACTAGGAATGTAACCTAGTCCTTTATTGTAGTTTCTGACACCAAGTGTTATTATCTTTGATATGAAAATTGGAATTATTGGTGCGGGTGCTTCTGGCGCTTTCTTAGCAATTAGACTTAAGGAAAACAATCCTTCTTTTGATGTCACTTTAATTGAAAGAAACGATAAGATTCTTAAGAAAGTCTTAGTCACTGGTAACGGTAGATGCAACTACGCTAATATGGGTGACTTAGTAGGTAAATACAATAATGAGCTTGCTAATAAGTTACTTAAAGAATTCAAACCACAAGATATAGTGGCTATTTTTGATAAGTACGGCATTCATCCAACTTATCTAGATGAATTAGTATTCCCAACCTCAATGAGCGCTCAAACAGTCGTTTTAATGCTTTCTAAGAAGATTGAAGAATTAGGCATTAAAGTCAAACTTAATGAAAATGTCATCGATTATCAAAAGAAAGATAACAAGTTCTACGTCAAAACTAACGAAAATAAATATATCTTTGATAAGTTAGTAATTTCCGCTGGGGGATGTGCTTATCCACAGTTAGGAACAGATGGTACCTTGTTAAATATCTTAAAAAAGAAAGGCTATAAGATTGAAACCTTATCACCTTCTTTAAGCCCAATTAAAACTAAAGAAAACACTAAAAAGATTTCAGGACAACGCGCTAAAGGTAGAGTCACATTATTGAATAATAATGAGGAAGTCTATAAAGAAGATGGAGAAATCTTATTTAAGGATGATGGTATAAGTGGCATTGTTATCTTAAATATGTCCGCTAGAATCAATCGTCTAAATGATAAAAAGAATATCAAATTAGTGGTGGATCTAGCCCCTAATTCCAAAGCAATTAAACAAAATCAATATTATGAATATGTCGCCCCAAAGATCGCGGAATATCTATTAGCGAATAATTTAGATATTCATCATCTAGTTTTCACATTCAAAGATTTCTATGAATATAAAATCGCTGAAGTGAGCCATGGTGGTCTTTCTTTAAGTGAAGTTAATGATTCATTAGAATCAAAGAAAGAAGAAGGTCTATATTTCACTGGTGAAGTGCTAGATATAGATGGCATGTGTGGTGGTTATAACTTAATGTTTGCGTTCGCATCCGCTGAAAAAGTGAGTAAAGCTCTAGGAGAGTAGTATGTATCAACATGAATTTATTATTTCTAATAACGATGTCGATTATCGTTTTACCTTAAAACCCGCTAATCTATATCGTTTATTTCAAGACGTTGCCTTAAAGGCAACAGAATCAGTGGGTTCTGATTCTATTTCATTATCTAAAAGAGGTATTGACTGGGTCATTACTAGAATGGATGTGGAAATCAAAAGATTACCACGCTGCAACGAAAAGATCACAGTGTGCACATATCCTGGTAAAGATATGGCAATGTTATATCCCCGTTTCTTCTTCATCAAAGATGAAAATAATAACGTCATTGTAAAAGCCTCATCTATTTGGGCATTAATAGACGCTAAAACAAGACGCGTTGTCGTTGATAAAGATGTCATTAATAAACTTCCACCTGAAACAAGTGAATATGAATTACCTTTACCAAGTAAAATCGTCGCTAGTGAAGACAATATCCAAATCGAAACAAGAAGAATTCACTATAGTGATTTAGACTTCAACTGTCATATGAATAATGTTCGTTATGTGGAATTACTAATGGATACTCATGACTTTGAATTCTATAAGACACATCGTCCAAGTTTCATTTCCTTAAATTACATTAAAGAAATCAAAGAAAACGAAACAGTCACTGTTTACAGTGATAGAAACAATCCAGAAACCATTGAAGTTAAAGTCGATGGTGGGACATCCTTTCTTGGAAAAGTAACATTTGTTCAAGAATAAAAAAGAGCCAAGTGGCTCTTTGTTTTTACCTATTATTTAATGTGGTATTTCCAATAATCTGGAAGTTCAATTTCAGGTCTTTCATAAGTTAAAGACAAGGATTCATACTTCGCGGCTTGTGAATTTGAAAGTGCTTGATATTCATAGCCCACTAAGAAGTTTCCAAAGAACTCCATTTTATATTTGATTTCACTCACAGCGATATTGTTCATATTGATTGGGCTTTTCGCAACTGAAGTTGTTTCTAAGATTAAACTTCCTTTTCCTCTTGAAGCATATTTCACAGTGTGGTTGAAATTATCATCTTCGATAAATTCAAAGAATTTATTGTAATCAGAGAAGCGATTATAATAATTGCCCATCGCTACTTCAATATAGCGCTTAAAGGATACTGACATACTACCAGCGCTAAATGCTGTTTCTTTTTCCGTATATGCAATAGTGTAAAGTGCATCTAAATCTATATCATTCTTTGAGATAAATAAAACATTACCATAGTCATTTGTTTGCTTATGTATTAAAAGGGTATCAAGTCTCGCTCCAATATTATTGTCACGTTCAGTAAAATAACGCTCAATATCATCAATGTTTTTATACTCGATATCATATGTGTCTACAGTGGTTCTTTTCTCTTTTTGATCATAAAAGTATTCTTTTGTTTGACCACGGAAAACAAAATCGCCTCTCTTCAAACATTTCTTACTATCCCAACGATCATACTCAACGATTAAACCATCTGTTAAAGAACGAGCGGTTTCTTTATCGATATCATGAGCTTCTGGTATTTCAACAGGCACAAACGGTTTGATTGTTTGAAGAGCGTACTTAACTTTGTTAGAGCCACAAGACACTAATAGAAGAGAAGAAGCAAGCAATAACATTATTTTTTTCATAGGAGCACCTCATTCATTCAATAAGTGTAAGTAAATACGTAGTGTATATCAATATTTTTTAAAAAAAGAAGCGACATATTATCGCTTCTGTTTTTATTGGTTTTTAATAATTACTTTAAGACAACCTTGTGGAAGGCTTTTTTACCTTTCTTGATTTTGATTGGTTCCGCTAAATCGGCTTTTGTGATTCTTAAGTTAACATCATTAATCTTATTACCGTTAAGGGAAATACCACCTTGATCAATAAGTCTTCTAGCTTCACCTTTAGAAGCCGCTAATTTAGTTAAAACTAATAAATCTAATAAACCGATATCGTTTTCAAGTTCGATTTCAGTGGTTGGCATATTAGCGTCATCACCTTCACCAGAGAATAATGCACGCGCAGCCTCCAAGGCTTTTCTTGCTTCTTCTTCACCGTGTACTAACTTAGTGATTTCGAAAGCTAAGATTTCTTTCTTTTCATTGATTCTTTCACCTGGCCATTTAGACATTTCTTCGATTTCTTCAATTGGTAAGAAAGTAATCATCTTTAAACATTTATCGACATCAGCGTCGTTAACATTTCTCCAGTATTGGAAGAATTCATATGGAGATGTTTTATCTTTATCTAACCAAAGAGCACCGTTAACGGATTTACCCATTTTCTTACCTTCACTATTAGTTAATAGTGGAATAGTTAAGGCAAAGGCATCTTTACCCGTTTTCTTTCTGATAAGTTCAGTACCGGCGAGCATATTGCTCCATTGGTCATCGCCACCGAATTCCATATTGCAGCCGTAGTGTTCATGTAAGTAATAGAAGTCATAGGACTGCATAATCATGTAGTTGAATTCTAAGAATGTTAAACCTTTTTCCATTCTTTGCTTATAGCATTCTGCGGTTAACATCTTGTTAACGGAGAAACAAGCACCGACATCTCTTAAAAGTTCAACGTACTTTAAACCTTTTAACCAGTCAGCGTTATTCACGCAAATGGCCTTATCTTCACCAAATTCAATGAAGCGACCAATTTGTTCTTTAAAACGTGCGCAGTTATGAGCGATTTGTTCTTCAGAAAGCATCGCTCTCATATCTGTACGACCACTTGGATCACCGACTAAACCAGTACCGCCACCTAAGACGACGATTGGTTTATTACCGGCTAATTGTAATCTCTTCATTAGGACTAAGGTCATAAAATGACCTGCATGGAGAGAATCCGCTGTTGGGTCAAAACCAATATAAAATCTTGCGCCACCGTTATTAATGAGTTCTTTAATTTCAGGTTCATCGGTAACTTGGGCAATTAAACCTCTTCTTTGTAATTCTTCGTAGATTTTCATTTTGAATATCTCCTTTTAGTAAAAAACCTCTATTCCAAAAACGGAACAGAGGACGATTAATCGTGGTACCACCTCTATTTAGATAACTCTCACAAGCTATCCCTTAGTGTGTCTTTGACACTTCGCTATTTCGGGCGAACCCGTCATTCCCTACTAAATGGTTCAGGAAGCAGCTCCAGAATGTATTCCCCCTAACTAGTCTATGGTCTTGCAGCAACCGGCCACTCTCTAGAAGACATCATTAAGCGTACTTGTTTCCTTCAACGCTTTACCCAGTAAGTATATCAAAGCAGTATCTTAAAATAAAGATACATTGTGAAAGCATAATTGATTATATATAAATTCTTATATAGAATATAAAAGTTAAGATATGGACAAAAAGAAAAACAAGCAGCAAAAAGTACCAAAAGCAAAATTGTTTTCATTCAAATACATCCTTTATGATTTAGTGAAATGGTTTGGTTTTTGGCAAACAATGATTTGGTATCGTATCAAAAAGATCTACGATGGACCAGAAGCTAAAAAGAGAATCAAAGGTGGGGCATTCATATCTTCTAACCACGTTGGTTTCTCTGATCCATTTATCCTACTAACAGCGTTCTTATCAAGAAGATTACACTTCGTTTTCATGACTGAATTGATTAAGAATAAATTCACTGCTTGGATATATAAAAATGTCTTCTTATCTTATCCAATCGATAGAGAAAAACCATCTTTATCTACGATGAAGTTTTTAAGCCAATATGTCGCTAATGGACATGTCTTAGGTTTATTTCCAGAAGGTCATATTAAAAGAGATGGTGAAGTTGATGCCTTTAAAGGTGGCATTGTTTTAATGGCTTATCTATCTGGTAAACCTATCATCCCTATTTATCATCAAAAAAGAACTAGTATCTGGCATATGACTAGACTAGTAATTGGTAAACCATTTGATGTTAAAGAAAAGATTGGTCCAGTAATGAATCAAGCTAAACTAAATGAAGTCGCTAATGAATTATATGAATATGAGTTACATCTCCAAGAGATGTGTGAGGCAGGTAAAAAATGAAAATCTTATTAAAAAATGCACGTATCCTGACAATGAAAAATGATCAAATCATTGAAGGCAGTTTAGTGGTCAATAATAACCGCATTGCCTACATTGGTAATGATTATCAAAGCTATGGCCCTTTTGATCGTGAAATTGATTGTAAGAAAAATCTTTTAATGCCTGGTTTTAAAAACGCTCACGCTCATAGTGCAATGGTCTTCCTTAGAGGTAAAGCGGATGATGAACGTCAACACGAATGGTTGTTCAATACTTGTCTTCCTAGAGAAGAACATTTAATTCCTGAAGATGTTTACGCTCTTAATAAAGTGGCCTACCTAGAATATTTAACAAGTGGTATCACTGCGATATTTGATTATTATTTCTTCATTCCAATGATGGCTAAAAGCGCTGAAGATTTTGGTATTCGTTCGCTTCTTTTAGGGACCTATGAACATGGTGTGACTTCTTTAGAACAAGAAGTTAATAATTATCGTAAATACAATGAAAATAAAGATAGCCTAGTTAGATTCTGCGTTGGTTTACATTCAGAATATACTGCTGATGAAAATAGAGTTGCTAAAACAAAAGAAGCAATTGAGATGACTCATAGTCCATTCTTTACTCACATTAGTGAAACTAAAGGCGAAGTAGAAGGATGTATCCAAAGACACAATATGCCTCCTGCTAAATATTTATATGAAAATGGCTTATTTGCTTATGGTGGTGGCGGTTATCACTGTGTCCATCTCACTGATGAAGAAGCCAAAATCTTTAAAGATAACAATTTAACAATTGTGACATGTCCATGTAGTAACGCTAAATTAGCGTCAGGCATTGTCCCAATCACAAAATACTATAACATGGGCATTAATATTGCGATTGGTACCGATGGTCCTGCTAGTAATAACGGTTTAGATATGTTTAAAGAAATGTATCTTTTAGCGTCTTTCAATAGACTTCAAACTCAAGATAAAAAATTCATTCCTGCATTTGAATTCTTAAAGATGGCCACAGTCAACGGCGCTAAAGCGATGGGGCTTAAAGATGCTGATGTCTTAGATGTTAATAAACTCGCGGATATCATCATGATTGATTTATCAAAACCAAACATGCAGCCACTTAATAACATTGTCACTAACCTTGTCTATGCCGGAAGTAAAGATAATGTCATTATGACAATGATTAATGGCAAGATTCTTTATGAAAACGGTAAATTCAACATTAACGAAAGTATTGATGACATCTATAAAGCGGCAGATGCTGCTAATGAGCGTTTAGAAAAAGCAGCAAAAAATGAATTATAAATACATTTTTGTGATAAGATAATTGTATGGCATTAAAAAAGGGTTTTTGTACACATTGTAAAGGCGATGAAGATTTACGTATCTTTGATGTTAACAAAGATGCGGAGGTTTGTTATTGCCCACATTGTATGGCGGCCATGCCTCCAAAAGAAGCTATCGCTAACTATAATGCTTTAATTGCTAACTATTTAAAGCATGCTTCAAAAGCCTTATTTGACTCCACGCAGTATTTAGAAGCATATCAAACATTTGCTCATATTATTGATCTTAATGAAACCATCAAAGTGGCACACTTTGGCCGTATCATTTCTATGGTGCATTTATCAACTTTAAGAAAGAGTAAAATTGAATTTGCTTTATCTCTTCACCGTCAAGAAGCACCTAAATGGTGTCACTACGCTGAAACAGTGGAAGAATATTATCATTTCTTATTACTCTTACTTGATGCTTTAGCGAGTTATGAAACACGTATCAAAAAGAGAATTACCACACATGGTATCTATTATGATATGGATTGCGTCATTCTTTATCTGCAAAGAATCAAAGAAATCAAAGACTACAAAGAATTCGTTGCTCAAGAAGCTAAATACTTTGTAGATAACGGCAAAGAACAATTCAAAGACATCATTGGTATGGTTGATGTGTCCATGCATGCCTATGAAGAAGTCTATAACGATAAATATGTCACCGCGGATGGCTATACTTATCTATTCGCTGGTTTTGATAGCAATGGCTTACCATTAGTGAGCATCAAGGATTCTAATCCAAATGTTGACTTACGCCGTCATAAAATTGAACTATATCCTAAGGATAATAAAAAGAGCCCAATTAAGGATGAAATCTATCCTAATAAGCTCCCAATGTTCCGTTTATTTATGGCCTCTATCCCTGCCGCTTCATTCTTATTTACATTAGCGATCGTGGGTATTGTTTTCTCATTTATTATCACGAGCAGTGTCGCTAAAGCATTCATCCTCTTAGCCGCGGCATTAGCAATTCTTTCTGCCTTAGTGTTCTTTACCCTACACTTCACGTGGAAGAATGCACTTAAGAAGAAGTATTATAACGGAATGAATCCGTTTATTCTTAAATAAGTTAATAACTTCTTAAGAGCTTTAGCACGGTGGCTGACCGTGTTTTTTTGTTCCTGGCCCATGGTGCCAAAGCACTCTTTAGTTTCATCACTAATAAAGATTGGATCATAGCCAAAACCACCTTCACCCATTTTTTCAGTGGCAATTGTGCCTTTAGCAATGCCTTCAAAGATTAAAGGCTTATCTTCAACATTAAGTAAAACGATATCACAAACGAATTGTGCGCTTCTATCATCTTTATCTTTTAAGTCTTCTAAGATTTGGGCAATAGCCTTATCATGTCCACCCATTTCAGAAGCATAACGCGCACTGAACATGCCTGGGCGGTTACCTAACGGAATGATTTCTAAACCAGAATCATCCGCGATAATAGGAAAAGATGTGACTTTTTGCACAGCTTTAGCCTTAATAAGAGCATTTTCAGCATAAGTCTTACCGTTTTCTTCAACATCTTCAACTTTAAGTCCTAGGTCATTTAAACCATAGACAACGATTTTATGTGGTGAGAGTATTTGTCTCACTTCTTGTAATTTGTGTTTATTTGTGGTGGCTAATACAATTTCGTAATTCATGAATGTATTATAACAAGTTTTTATTTATAATAAATATATGAGGTGATAAATATGTTTGACGTACCGTACGAAAAAATGGTTTGTGATTCTGACCTTGGTGATGGTGGACTTTATTTCTATAACGAATATATGGAATGGGTCTTAAGAAATTCCAACAGTGGCTTCAAAATCTACTATAAAGATATTCAAGATGTAAAAATTATCTATACAAGGAAAAAGGTTGTGACTGTCTATATGAATAATGGTAGCCATAGAAACCTCTACCTTTATAAAGCGGACACTCTTAAGAAGCTCATCCATGAAGCCGTTGATAGAGTCAATGGTGTAGTTGATAATCAAGAAGTTCCTCAAGAACAACCTAAAGAAGAAAACGTTGATGATCTTACCAAGCTTGAAAGATTAGCGAAACTCCATGAATCAGGCGCTTTGAATGATGAAGAGTTCGCTCAAGCGAAAAAGAAGATCTTAGGTTAAAAAGACAGTGCAAAGCACTGCTTTTTATTTGCTATTTTCAAACTCTTGCATACGGCAATAATAATTGAAATGTTTTTGTATTTCTTCTTTTGAATGCTGTTCTAAATATTCTTCAATTTCATCCGAATTATCGATAAAGAAGTCGTATGCGCTATTCAGTATATCCTCTTGATCATAGTCATCTGTTTCGTATACATCCTCGCCATCATCAATTTTTGCTTGTATTGATTCGACTCTTCTATCTATTTGTTTTTCACTATGGTGGTTGTGGGGTTTAAAATCCAATGTTTCACAAGCATCAAAGTATTCTTCTTCCCAATCGTCCAAATCAAAAGTTTCAATTTCTTCTTCTGGATTGGCTATCGAAAACATCTGATTCTTTTCGATGACTGAATTGCAGTGCTTGCAAGTGTACTTTATCTCTTTCTTCCCATAGCTATCTATTGTTGTTGTTTTAAAAATCTTAGCTCCACAGTTTGGACAGCTATATGAAGTTTGTTCTTCTGTTTCTTCGCTAGCATATCCAGAATCTTCCACTTCTTCTTTTTTACGCCATTTGTATACAGCAATAACAATTACTATTTCTATTGGAACAATAGCTAGGAGAATTAATAGTGTGGCCCACCAGAGCCAATTTAAAAAGCCAAACACCATAGCACCAATGGTGGCGCATGCTAAAAATGTCACCCAAGCATAACTTTCGAAAAAATCATCTAAATCCATGGTGAATTCTCTCATAACAATCCCCATATGAAGTATCGAAAAAACAACAGCTACAACAGCTACAACAATCCAATAAATTAAAATAGCGCTACCAGTTAGCATAATTTGATAAAGTAATTCCCTTTTATGCTTAAATTCTATTATAAAAATATGAATTTGACTATTAGCAAAATATGCATGGTTTATAGAAATAAAAAACAGCGTTTTGATACGCTGTTATTATCATCTGGAGCAAGTGACGGGAATCGAACCCGCATAATCAGCTTGGAAGGCTGATGTTCTACCACTGAACTACACTTGCGTAGCGAGAATGATTATATATCATCCTCACTTAACTTTTCAATAAACTATTGATTAATGAAAGCTAATAATTGGTTTTTGTTTTGATAGCCCATTCTGACATCAACACGTTGACCGTTTTTAAAAAGCATAAGTGTTGGAACAGCTTGGATACCAAATTGTGCGGCTACCGCACCAACTTCATCAACATCAACCTTTAAGATTAATGTATCAACTTCTTCACTTAATTGTTCTAAAACTGGTGAAAGCATCTTACATGGACCACACCAAGTCGCAAAGAAGTCCACTAAGACAGTACCTTCTTTGATTAGTTCATAGAATTCATCACGACTACTCACATGTTTTAACATAGTTAATTCCTCCCTATATTGAGAATATGATCGCCGCGATAGCAGCGATGATGGCCAAGTGTAATGGATAGTAGAGATAACTTCCATACTGGAACCATTTTTTATTATATCCGCGGGCTCCGCTATAAAGCAAAATAAACGCTCCGCTAATAATTGAGATTAGTTGTACGTGATAGATGATGCGCACGTAGATATATTGCTCCATGATATTATTTACTAAGAAATAAAGAAGAGTTAATACCGCTAAGATAAGCGCGGAAACGATATTAACAGCAATTTGCTCAGTACGTGTGCCTTTATATGTATCTGCATCAATACCAGAAGTATTGCTTTGGAATTTAAAGAATAATCTCACTAATAAATGCGCTAGATAGAATCCAATGATTAAAGCGATACCAAACCACCCATATTGTGTGCGTAAGAAATATGGGAACCATAAGACTTCCCCGTAACAGCCACAATCATCAAATGTGGTGGCGATAAATGAGGCTATACCATATGCTAAAGGTAAGATTGCAAGTAGTTTGACATACCATCTTTTATTCATCAAACAATAGACTGCTAACACACCCAAAAGTAGGTCAAGAAAAATAACGCCTTCATAACGTAATCCAAGATTGAGTTCTGCTAAGAACGGAATGGTTTCTGTGGCCACAATAATAAGCGATATAGCGCTAGCCATAATGCCTAGTCTTAAAGCGTATTTTTTAAAGTTTTTCGTATGTAATACACCTTCTGTGGCCATAAAACAGAAAAGTGGTAGGGCAAGTCGACCAATATAACGGCAAGGAGTGATATCAAACATCACACCAACGTGGTCAACAGTCATGGTTAAAATGGCAATTATCTTAAGCCAAAAACTACTTAGTAATAAAGGAAAACCACGTCTCTTATCCATTATCTAGCCACCATGATCATGATTATCGCAATTAAGTTATAGCACGCATGAGCGGTTATAGAACAAGCTGGACCACGTAGTTCATAGGCTAGTGTTAATAACAAACCTGATACCAAATAACTTGGTAAAGACCATAGCTCTTCAACGATGTTTTCAGCGTCAAAAGTGAAGTGAATCATCGCAAAGATAACCATGGTGAGAATAAGGGCTAAATACTTATTAATTCTTCTTAAAAATGAATATAGACCAACACGGTATGTTAACTCTTCACAAATAGGGCCAACAATACCCATGATAAAAATGCCAATTAGAGGATAACTTTTTGCTATGGATTCAACACCTTGCTGATTAATATTATCAGCGGGTGTATGCCAGATAGATGTTAAAGCGTTAATCAAGACACCTGCGGCCATAAGAGTGATCGCAAAAGCAAGGCCATATATGTAGTCGATACCGTTATTGAATTTGCTAAGGAATAGCTTTCTTCTACTGAGAAGTGGAACCGCTAATAAAGCGATGAGCATCGTGACATAAGTAAGAGTTAATAAAAGCGTGCTCTTGAACTGTGCGTCAGAGGAATCAATCATTCTAATAAAAAATGCATAAAAGAATTCAGTAAAGAGCATACCGGCATAAGCAAAACCGATAATAAACATCGCTATTTGGCAAATTGGATGTAAAAATACGGCTCTTTTTGGCACTCTATTTAGCTTATATAATTCGTTACTATTATGGCACTCTGGACACTTTTGAAGTGTCGGATCGTGATAAGTCTCACAATTAGGGCATTTAATATCTTTAAATAACATTTACTTTCATTCCTAATGAAAAAATTATACACTAAAGACAGACGTAATTATAGCAATAACTTTCTTAAGTTATCGAAAATCTCTCCCTATGCAAATAAATGTTCAACAAATTACTGCTTACTTCAACATCGCTCTAGTAGTGCTTTTTCTAGTCTTTATCGGTGGCACTCTTCTCGCGGCATTAAGGGGCTTTAGACGTGGTGTATGGAAATCCACTCATAATATGGTTTTCATGCTCACTCTTATCATTATTGCGTTTGTCACTTTGGATCCTGTTTGTAAATTTGTTGAAGGATTCGACTTATCAAGATTTATCCACGGTTCCTTATTTATTAGGCAACTTGATGATGGTGTAGAAACAATGGTGTACTACGTTCCAGTCACCACTGTGAAAGAAACCGCTGCGGAATTCGTTAAAGGTTTATATTTCGTCTATGATGTTTCTGCTTCATCAACTAGCTTAACTAACTTTGCTTTTGCAATCGCGGAATCCGCTATCAAGATTGTTTTATTTATCGTTGATATCATCTTAATCCTTATCTTTGGTAATCTTTTCTCATTCATTACTTGGTATGCGATTGGTCAACATCTCATTCCAAAGTTTGTGAGAACCACAGTTAAAGTTAGATGGTTAGGCGCTATAGAAACAGCGGTTACTTTTGTGGTAACTACTGCCTTATTCTTCACACCTTTAACATCATTAGTTAATACACTCAATCAATCCTATCAAAAGAATAAACCAAATTCAGATAATGAAATCGTCATGAATGTTGGTAACTTTGTGGATGCTTATAATAACTCCTTATTCGCTAAAATCTTATTCAACTGGACTGCTGATGAAAACGGTATGACTTTTGATACCAAATTCTTCTCCACCTTTACCACAGGTATCAGTGAAGATGTGTCTATTAGTCTATTAAAAGAATTCTCTAATGCTTCTAGCATTTTAGTAAACGCTATTTCTGGCATCACCAACGAAAGCGGCCAAGTTACTTATGATTACACTAAATTAATCACTAAAGAAATTGTCGATTCAACGTTCTCTGCTTTAACTAAATCCGAACTCTTAACAACCATTCTTCCTTTAGCGGTTGATATTGTTTTAAATAGCAACATTCTTGAAGGCTATATTCCAACTCGTTTGTTAGACTTAAGCGATGTGGAATGGAAAAACGAACTCAGTAACGTCCAAGAAATGATTGATGCCTTATTCGATAGTGGTGTCATGGATTCAGTATTGGTCGCCGATGAAACAGGCCATCGAGAATTCCGCTCATTTGGTGGTCAAGATGTCGTCGACTTTATTGACGAAATCATTAATAAACCAAACTTTGATGAAGTACTTAATGTCTTTAGAACGCTCGATAATTCCAAACTCTTAGCCCGTGTTGTTCCTGCTCTTATCACCTATTTCAAGTCCGTAAACGACACTGATGAAATGGAAAGATATTTACCATTATCTTGGGATGAAATTTGTGAATTGAAATGGGGCTATGAATGCTACGTCTTATTTGACTTCTTACATAAAACAGCAACTATTGACCGTGACTTCTTAAAAGCCGTCCTTATTAAAGCGGGTACATATATCCCAGAGGAAGGTCAAGAAGTTAAAAAACTTGAACAAATCATCTCCGAACACGCTGATGATTTCTGCGATTTAATCGTTGGTAAGATGAATACTGAGGGTGAACTTATTGATGTCGATAGTTCAGGACGTACTGTTGTCTTTAAAAATGGCAAACGTCTGGAAGGTAAAAACTATTGCTTATTCGATATGATGCTCTTTGAAAAGGCCTTACCACGTATTCTTGACCAACTATTTGATTTACCAATGATGGATCAATTCGATGGCAAGATTTCTAGTGAAGATATTTCTGATTTCGGCAAAGCCGTGCAAAAACTAAATATCGGTAAAGTCCTTGTTAACTATAAGAAAGAATTCCATTCAGTCTTAGATGTCATTGCCACACTAGGCAAAGACGTCCAATTAGTGGAAGCTTTTAGTGCGCCTAATGGTCTTAATTCTTTAATGGAAGAAGAAGGTAAAATCTTCACCATTGAAAGGGTTCATATCAATTACTTACAACAAGCCATCGCTAAGATGAGTAAATCCTCATTAATTTATTCTGCGATTGTTCCAATCGTTAAATCATTTATCGCTGATCCAAGTGTCGCTGATAGTCTTAATGACTTTGGCATTAACACAGATGTCATTGTCAGTGCGATTAGTAAAGACATGAAGAAAGATGAACAACATCGTTCATTCTTTGGTGATTTAAGTACCTTACTTGATAGCTGGGATGATTTAGGCAGAATCTATAGTGTTGTTGAATCCGGTAATAGTGATAACTTAATGGAACAATTCAAAGATGAAACTTTAGTGGATGCTTTCGTTAATATCTTAAGTGCTTTATTTACTAACCCAATTATTAATCCAGAGCCAGAACCAGGCGATTGGTATGAAAAGAACGAAAACCTGTATGGTATTCTAGGATTTGTCTTTGATATGACTTCTAGCATTGGCTTAACTGTTACTAGAGAAAGAATGAGAGAAGTTGAAACATATCATGGTTGGACTGGTGATAACGGTGAATTCCAAGCCATTGGTAATATCATTAAATACATTGCCACTCACGATGTCTTAAAAGCTGCGGATATGTTCGCTAATGGCTTATCTAGAACATCTTTAACTAACTTAAAAGAAGAGGGCGAAGGAAAAGTTGGTCTACCAAAACTCTTCGAACTCGTTAATGAATCATATATCTTTAAAACCTCATTAGGACCATTCCTAGATAACATGTTTGGTGATGCCTTAAGTGGTTTCTTGATTGATACTGGCACTAATGTCTCGTTCTCTAACATTTTAGACTGGGCGGAAGAAGGCCAAAACATCGCTAACTTACTAGGTTCTTTAATTAATCTCACTCCAGCGGATGATAGTGAAGCTAAAGACTTCTTAACTAACTTTGATATTTCTACACTTCACGATATCGTCGAACTTAACTATATGCTCCACTCATTATCACATAGTGGTATTTATACCTATGTTGATGAAAACGGTATCAACCATTATCAATTTGGTGCTTGGTTCTATCAAAAGATTAGTGACGCAATGGTGAAGTTCACTGTAAACGCTAATGAATACGATTTACTTGCTGATCCAAAACCAGGAGAAAATGCTTCTTGGAGTTGGAAAGACAGTTGGGGCATTAAGCCAGGTAATGCAAATGCAGATCCATATTTTGAAGAATATGCCGCTAAATATAATCCAGATGGTACACAAGTCGATACCCATATGATTGCCTATCGTGACTTTGTATATCTTAATGGTAAACCTAATACTGATGAATCAGTACCAACTGATTGGTGTGATTATACCAACTTCATAACTAAACAAGCGGCCTTCTTAACCGCTCATGAAGCGGACTTAACTGGTTCTTATGCCGTTAATGATTGGAACGCATATTTTGCGAGTGATGATTTCATCGCTGATTATAATGATGTCTTTGAAGTTGATGAAATATCTCGTGTCTGTAAGTTCTTATGTTACGCCTTACGCGTTATGGAAAAGAGAAGTTCTGGTCCAAATGCTGGTACACAGATTCCTTTAAATAAATTACCAATCCCAGTATTAGATGGCTTATTAACATCGATTAACGATACAAGCTGCTTACGTATTTGTTTATATAACTTCTACCGTGTCGCTGATGAAAACTTATTAACAGGTTATAGTGCATTTAACACTGCTTCTTCTTATAACATTTATATCGTGGACGGGGAATGTCCAATTATGGACTTCACTAATGGTCGTCCTAATAGACAAGCAGAAATTAATAAATTAATGGGCTTCTACCGTGTTCTTGATGAGGCTAACAATAATGGTGTTATCAATGGTAGTGACTTTGATTATTCCAAGATGAATCAAGGTGACTTCTTAAATAAGATGAAAGAGGCCATTATTGACTTCAATAGTTCTTATGTCTTCCATCGTTCTGGCTCAGGTAGAGTTAATAGTTTAACTACCTTCCAAGGTTTATTTAATTCCATGCTTTCACAAAGCAGTGTGAAGGATGTCATCTATTTAGGTGAAAAATCCCCTAAAGACGCGAATGCCACAAATTACACAACTAAAGAAGGTAAGATTGAATATCTCGTCACATCCACCTTCTTAACTGATAAGCAAATTAATGATGGTGCTTATAACTTTAACGAACAAAGAAATAAACAAGTTAATGAAATCAATACTCTCATGGACTGTGTCGATTCCTTATATTCCTTAAAGGACAGCGAAGGTCATGCGACAACCGCCATTAACCAAGCGGATATGAACAATAACGATAATATCGATATTATTGAAACATTGTTCAATAGACTTAATAGTTCCAGCTTACTATATGACTGCTTACCTAACTCCATCTATAACATCTTTGTTGAAAACAATCAGTTAAGCATCAGTAATGGTGGTCAATCTGTTGAATTTAATAGAGTGGACCCATTCTATCATTATTACTTCAATGATACTGTCAAGAGAAGCAGTGTGGACTATACCGCTAGATACTTATCTACTGATATTTCTAGCATTATTTCCTTATTAACTGATTATCAAGAATTCAATAATCAACTTAACGGCAAAGAAATGTCTGATCCAACAGTCTTAAAGACCTTAACTGGTACTGGTGGTGCCTTAAAGAGTGTCCTTTATGACATGCATGATTCTAACTTATTCCATACTCCAGCGAGAAATATTGATGGTGCCTCTTATTACACCAATAAATTTGATAACGGTTATACCTTATTTGAAGAATTAGTTAGTAAGATTTGTTCATTCGTTAAATTAGATGACTTTGCTTATGATAATACTTATGAACTTGATGTATCTACCTATGGTAGTGCTTCCGCTAAATTAACTGCTCGTATTAAAGAAATCACTAAAGCGGATGATACAGGTATATCCACTAATGTCTATCACACCGAACAAGGCTCAGCTTGGTATCAAGAAATTGATTCCATTATGAACCTTGCTAATACCGCTGCAGATATGGGTAATGGCTCATCTTTAGATGTCTCAAGTTTTGAACTCGATAAATTATCACCAACACAAATTAAGAATATGTTAACTGCAGTTAATAGTTCCGATATCCTTGCGGATGCTTTACCAAAATTCATCAAAGATGGTTTTGCCTCTATTAACTTAGGTACCTTAACTTCTTATAACGATGTCAACTATGCCTATTATCGTTTAGGTCAAGTCGTTTATGGTGGGGCTACCGCTACATCTCCAGAAGGTAGTGAAATCGATAACATCTATCAAGTGATGAATATCCTTTATAACGAAGGTACTGAGACTTATCACACAAATATGAATAATATGACTGACTTTGCTAAAGGCACTGATGGTGAGGCTAAGGTCACTGGCTTATTGAAATTTATTTATAAGTCACACATCTTTAACACTTCACAAAGTGGCACTTATAAACAATATAACGTTGTTGAAGGTCATAACGTCTCCGCTCAAGGTATTATGCTTTATAACTCCTTAGGTACTGACTTATCCGCTTATATTGCTAGAGATGCAGATAAATTAACACCTGCTAAATCAGCCTTAGATAAGATTTCCACCTTATCAACAATCGTCCATATGGAAAACTATTTTGATAGTGAAAACGATATCACTTATCAAATCGAAGCCAAAGGCTTAAAGACACTCGTGGACTTAACAGATGGTCAAATCAATGCTTCAACATTTAACGATAATAACGTTAATACTATTAAGTCCAAGAAAAGCTTAATCTTAGGTATCGTTGAAAGCGCTTATAACGCCACTAACGAAACTGATCCAAGCCTCTATAAGCGTTCCGCTATTACAAGTGAATTTATCTCAGGCTTATTTAATAACATCTTAGAAAATCAATATACCAAACTCGAAACTAAACCAACTTATCAATATGTGACATTTAGCTTTGGTAATGATGATGCTTCAAGTTTAACTCTTGATGATTATAGTGAACTTAACATCATTGAAAGAAATGGTTTAGAAGGTATGCTTGACGCTCTTGATTATATCGGCGCTGGCGCCACACCAAGCTCCATGCAAGCAAACCGTGAACAAATTAGAATTAAGTTTGCGATGATGGGCGAAGAGCCAGGCAAGAATGCCCATATGGCCCAAGCCTTATATCTCACTGAGGCACATCAGTACCTAAAGGCTTTACGTAATCCTGCGATTACTAACGCTGGTGAACAATTTGTTCCAGTTGATGAAACAAGCAAGGATCCAAACGTTTCTAATAACATTTATAGCAATACTTTCTGCTTTAAAGAATACGGCGAAAGAATCGCTAACTTCCTTGATGGAGCGACAATCGTAATTTAATTATGGCTAGCACTGTTAAGGAACAACACATTAATCAAATCGAAGTAATGAAAAGCAAATTTATTGCCTATTTACTTCCCTTAGATAACGAAGAGAATTTTAAGCCAATCTTGGCCGCTCTTCGAAAAGAACACAAAAAAGCGCGTCATATCGTCTATGCGTATCGCGTCGGTATGAAAAGTAAATCTTGTGATGACGGGGAACCTAAAGGTACTGCTGGCCATCCATTATTAGACTTACTTTACAAAAAAGACATTAACAATGTCGCCTTATTAGTGGTCAGGTATTTTGGAGGCACACTTCTTGGTGCTTCAAGATTACTTAGAACATATTTACAAGCGGGTGTTGATGTCATCAATAGTAGCGAGTTAATCGCTTTAGAAAGGTAACAGCATTATGGCAAATTGTGATGGTAACTGCGAACACTGTAGCGTTGAAGGCTGTGGTGAACGTATTGTTAAAAGCAAACCAAACGAATTTTCAAACATCAAAAGAATCATTGGTGTTTTATCTGGTAAAGGTGGGGTTGGTAAATCATTTGTCACCTCATCTATCGCCGCTTATTTAAATAGAAACGGTTTCAAAGTCGGTATCTTAGACGCTGATATTACAGGTCCAAGTATTCCTAAAGCCTTTGGTGTGAAGGAAAAAGCGTACGGCGAAAATGGATTAATTTATCCATGTAAAACCGCCGGTGGCATTGAAGTGATGAGTGCGAATCTTCTTTTAGAAGATGAAAAAGAACCAATCATCTGGAGAGGACCATTATTAGGAAATCTCGTTAAACAGTTCTTTGAACAAGTGATGTGGGGCGAATTAGATGTTTTATTAATCGATATGCCTCCAGGCACAGGAGACGTGGCTTTAACCACATTCCAAAGCCTACCAATCGATGATTTAATCATCGTCACTTCTCCACAAGACTTAGTCTCATTAATCGTCACTAAAGCCATCAAGATGGCGGAAATGATGAACATTCATGTTTTAGGTGTCGTGGAAAATATGTCATATCTAGTCTGTCCAAAATGTGCAGAAAAGATTCCATTATTTGGGGAATCCCATTTAGAAGAATTCGCTAAAGAAATGAAATTTAATATTTTAGGTAAATTACCACTTAATAGTGATAACACCGCTTTAATGGATAAGGGTGAAATTGAAAAGATTTCCCTTCCAGAAATGCAAAGCATTATCGATGCAATTAAAGGAGAGTAATTATGTTAGAGTTAGATACACGTCGTAAAAAACTATTTGATCAAATGAAAGACAATAGTGTGGCTGTCTTCTTTTCTGGTGTTAGTAAAATCGCTAGTGAAGATGAAGCTTTACCATTTGTCGTTAATAAAAACTTCTTTTACCTTACAGGTATTAAACAAGAACACAGTGCCCTTATGCTCATCAAAACATTAGGCGAAAGAAAAGCCTATTTGTTCATTGATCCATATAGTGAGCTTAAAGAAAAATGGACCGGTAAACGTTTAACTCCAGAAGCCGCGAGTTTAATCAGTGGCCTCAAAAACGTTTATACATCCGATAATTTAGAAACTATGCTCAATTTAGCCATTACTAAACAACAGTATGGTGAAATTGATTGTCTATATTTAGATTTAACTTCCCCAGAACAAAAACTTAAAGATGGGATGTTTATGAATGATTTAATGGTCAAGTTACAACTTGATTATCAAAAAGAAATCGTTGATAGCTATCCAATCTTAAGAGATTTAAGAATGGTTAAATCTTCGGAAGAAATTGAAAATATGGTCAAAGCCATTGAAAAGACCAATAATGGTATCGCTTATGCGATCAGCAAATTAAAAGTGGGTATGAAAGAACATGAACTCGCTGATTATTTTGAATTATATGGTCGTTTACACGATAGAAGTGGTTTAGCATTCGACACAATTATCGCTTCAGGTAAAAACGCAACATGCTTACATTATCCTTCTCAAAACGATACCGTGAGAGAAAATGACTTAATCTTATTTGACCTAGGCTATGAACATAACGGCTATAGTGCGGATATCTCTCGTACTTTCCCAGTGAATGGCAAGTTTGAAGGTGTACAAGCTAAAATATATGAAGCTGTGTTAAACTGTAATAAAGCCGTTATTCAAATGATTAAACCAGGCTTAACCATTAAAGACTTACAAGAATTCGCTACCGAATACTTAAGAAAACAATGTATCAATTCTGGTTTAATGGATATGAATGATGATATCCGTAATTATTATTACCATAATGTCTCCCATCACCTTGGTTTAGACACACATGATATCTCTTTAAGAGAAAAGCCATTACAAAATGGTAATGTCATCACTGTTGAACCAGGTTTATATTTCGCAAAATACGGTGTCGGTGTCCGTATTGAAGATGATGTTTTAGTCAGTGATAATGGCTCCATCGTCTTAAGTAAAAACATCGTTAAAGAAATGGATGAAGTCGAAAGACTCATGGCCACAAGAGGTTAAAAAGATGAAGTACATTTTAGCAATTGATCAAGGCACAACAAGTTCAAGAGCAATTCTTTTTGATAACACTGGTAAACCAATCCAAATTGCCCAAAGAGAAGTCACTTGTTTATTCCCACATTCTGGCTGGGTAGAAGCAGATGCATTAGCCATCTGGGTTTCAGTCATGGATGTCATTAATGAAGTCTTGATTAAAGCTAATATGACTATTGATGATGTCACAACCATTGGTTTAACTAACCAAAGAGAAACCACAGTAGTGTGGTCTAAAAAAACTGGTATGCCAGTCTATAACGCGATTGTGTGGCAGTCCAGACAATCCGCAGATATTTGCGATAAGTTTTCTAAAGAAAAAGAACTCATTCACCAAAAAACTGGCTTAATTATTAATCCATATTTCTCCGCTTCTAAAGTGAGATTCATCTTAGACCATCTTGAAAATGGTCAAGAACGCGCTGAGTCTGGTGAATTATTATTTGGCACAATTGATTCGTGGATTATTTATAAATTAACAAGTGGTAAAGTTCACGCGACTGATGTCACTAATGCCTCTCGTACATTATTATTTAATATCAATGATATGAAGTGGGATGAAGAACTTTGCCAAATGTTTAATATCCCAATGTCAATGTTACCAGTCGTAAGACCAAGTGCTTATGACTATGGTCAAGCGACTTTCTTAAAGAGTGATGTTCATATCACTGGTGTATTAGGTGACCAACAAGCCGCTTTATTTGGTCAAACATGTTTTGAAAGTGGTGAAAGTAAGAATACATATGGTACAGGATGCTTCCTTTTAGTTAATACCGGCGATAAACCAGTCTTCTCAAACAAAGGTTTGTTAACCACAGTGGCCTGGCAAATAGGTAACAAAGTAACCTATGCTTTAGAAGGTTCTGTCTTTATCGGTGGGGCAATTGTTCAATGGATTAGAGATGAAATGCAATTAATCGAACACGCTAGCGATAGTGAAAAGGTTGCCCAAATGAGCCATCGTTCACGTGTCTATATCGTGCCTGCTTTTACTGGCTTAGGCACACCATATTGGGATGATGACGCTAGAGGTGCGGTCTTTGGTTTAACAAGAGGCACTAATAAAAGCCAATTTGTCAGAGCCTGTTTAGAAGCTATCGCCTATCAATGTAAAGATGTGATGGAAGTCATGCAAAAAGATGCTGAACAAAAAATCAGTGTTCTTAAAGTTGATGGTGGTGCTACAAAGAATAAATATCTTATGCAGTTCCAAAGCGATATCTTACATACCACAATTAAACTTCCTAAGTGTTTAGAAACAACTGCTTTAGGCACAGCCTATATGGCGGGTTTACAATGTGGATATTATCCAAACTTAGAAAGTATTAAAAAGATTCATGAATACCAAGCCATTTATGAACCACAAATGAGTAAAAAAGAAATCAGAGAATTATATAAAGGATGGAAGACGGCTATTAAAGCCACAAGAATGTTTAAGTAAGGAATAAAAATGGAAATTAAGAATATCTGGAGTAAAGAGCAAGTTACTAACTATCTAAAAGGTATTCAGGTCAACGTCGAACTTGATCCTGATTACATTTATGATGTTTATGAAATGGCCAACGAATTCATCGGAATAGTGGACCAAGAAAATGTGCAAATAGAGGTTAAAGAGATCAATCAATTTGAACTCTTACTTTATTGCGTCGGTGAGTATTATTATTCAATCTCTCATCTTAACGAAACAGAACTCGCTAGATTTAAAGCTAACGAAGAATATCCTTCCTCTATGGCGAGTGTGGCCGCTGATAAATATTTGTCCTTATCCATTTTTAACCATGTTGAAAAGAAACTTGGTAACCGTTTCCTTCCTCCAGCCTCTTCCTTAAATATTTATTTAAACTTCATGCTTAATATCGTTAAAGGCTATAAAAAGAATGATCCTCAATCATCTCTAATTAGTGACCTTCTTATGAAGTCATTAACGATATCTCGTTGTATCTTAGAGAATTTATTAAGTGGTTATGAAACAGAAGCCTTCTCTTCTTGGAGAACTCTTCACGAATGTGAATGCACTCTTATCTTATTAGATAAGTATGGTGCGCCACTCATCAATAAATACTTAAGACATATGAATTTCGGTTTAGCGTTCAATGACACCATCCCAGATAAAGAACAACAAGACAAAATCTTCTATGAAATGAAAGAAGAAATGCGTGGATACGGTCTTAAGAGTAAAGACATCCGTAAATATATCGAATATGGTTGGTTATATCTTATCGCTGATAAAGATGATCCAAACTTCAAACTCAATTTCCGCGATGGTTTAGAAAAACTCGCTGGTCTAGAAATGTATTCCAAACGATATGAATTATCCAGTGAAATCATTCATAGCACACCTCTTCTTATCTACTCCAACAAAGAATATTTCTATTACATGACTTTATTAAGTCTTTACGAAAGCTTCTTCCGTTTAGAAAAAGTCTTCGTTTCACTCTTCTCTAAACGTGTGAGTGAAGTACAAATGAAACAATATGAAGAAATGCGTAAAGTCTATTACTCGCAGCTAGTTATCATTCATAAAAGAGAAATGGAAACATTTAAAAGATTCCAAACAAATAGAAATCAAAAAAGCTCCAATTAAGGAGCTTTTAAATTACTTGTAATTTATTCTATTCATCTTGATAGCAAGAGCCACCGATGAATTCACGGATAATGGAATTACATGGAACCCATTTATCACTTAAGTCATCGAAGAACTTAAGCATACGGATTAATCTTTCCGCCACTGGGAAGTATTCACTTTCAGTATCGATTTCTTCAAGCAATGGCATGGCATATTTCTTCATCACACTAAGCTCATAACTAGAGAATGAATTGAAGACATAGTTAGCACCTTCTTGAGAAGGATAAATCCATCTGAATTCACCTTTTCTAACACTTGGCCACATCTCTAAAGTAGAAATAGCGGAAGCGTTTCTGAATTGGTGGTCACGCACAATTCTTCTAAGAAGTCTTAAATCGGTTAAGCTCATTGGGTTATGGTTATCGATATTGACTTGTGATTGTGGGGCAATAAAGATTTTGAATTTTTGGTGAGCAGGAATAGATGCTGTTAATCTTTCATTTAAGGCATGAATACCTTCAATGATAATTGGTTGATCTTGTGGAACGATTAACTTTCTGCCTTCTTTAGCACGGCAACCCGCTTTAAAGTCATATCTTGGACATTCAACTTCTAAACCAGCGACTAAGTCCGCGAGGTTTTGGTTAAATAATTCGATATCTAAGGCATCAGCGCTTTCTAAGTCTGGCTTACCATCTTCATCTAATGGCGCTTGTCCTCTTGGCAAGTAGTAGTCATCCATAGAAATACGGATAGGCTTAATACCTCTAGATAATAATTCAATTCTTAATCTATTAGCGAATGTGGTCTTACCAGAAGAAGAAGGACCAGCGATACAAATCAAACGAATGGATTCTTTTTCATCTTCAATCATTTGGCCTAATTCGCATAATTGACGGTTGTGCCTTTGCTCACAAAGCGTGATAAATTCGACATCGCCGTCTTGTTCAATTCTTTGGTTAATACCAACGATAGTGTTACAACCTGTCGCTAAAGCCCATTGATGCGCTCTTTTTAAGGTCTTACCAAATGTTGGAGCGTCTTCAAATGGTGGGATTTCCCCGTTAAAATCAGGACGAGGATATTGAATGATAATACCTGGGTGATAATATTTGATAACCCATCTATTGATATAACCAGTGGATGGCACCATACGGTTATACATATAGTTACGATAATTACCACATGTATAAATATGGGCGGTCTTCTCTGGACGATATTTCAAAATATCGACTTTATCTTGATAACCATCTTCGGTAAAGATTCTAGCAGCTTCTTCTTTGCTAACAATCTTTCTTTCTAATGGTAAATCTAAGGAAACGAGTCTATTCATTTCCGCGACTAATTCTTTGATCATAATACCAGAAGCACTTGTGCCTGGATTTAAGATTTGTAAGAAGATAGAACGGGAAACGTTATAAGCAAATCTAATTTCATAATGTGGATGGATATTGTGCATAGCCATGGCCACTAAGAAACGAAGAGATGATTCATAAATTGGTTTAGCATCTCTATCTTTGCAGGTTAAAGGAATGATTTCAGAATCCTTATCAATTGTGTATGTGAGTTCACGGACACGGCCGTTAACATAAGCACATATAATGTTTTTGTCTTTGCCCACGACATCTAATACTGTAATTGGGGCATCATAAATTTTTTCTGTGTTATTAAAAACCACTTTAATTGGCATTGTATAGTTCCTCCTAAGAGTCAAGTCTTACATTCTAAACAAATGTCCAGACATTTTCAAGCAAATTAATTATAACGTTATTTCACTCGTAAAAGAATGAGTTTTTTCGATTTTTATATTTTTTAAATATATTATGTGATATAGTGATTATCGCTAGAAAGGATTGTATATGCAAAGATTACTCGTAGTCGTGGATTATCAAAACGATTTCGTTGATGGTGCTTTAGGCTTTGAAGGGGCTGATAAGATTGCTCCTCGTATCGTGGAACTCATTAAAGAATTCCGTGCTAATAAAGACACCGTCGTTTTTACGTATGATACCCACCAAGAAGATTATTTAAAAACAACCGAAGGCCAATACTTACCTGCTCCTCACTGTTTAAAGGGCACTAAGGGTTGGGAATTACATCCATCAATTAAAGACCTCGTAGAGGATTCCCTAGTGTTTGAAAAACCAGGATTTGGTAGCAAAGCCTTAGGCGATTACATTGCTAAAAATAACTTTGACGAGATTTATCTCTGTGGCCTTGTTAGTGACATCTGTGTCTTTAGCAATGCTATTATCGCTAAAGCGGCAGCCTCAACGTATTGCAAAATCAAAATCGTAAGAGATGCAACTTCATCATTTGATTTAGATATGCAAGAAAAGGCTTTTGATGTTTTAAAACATCTCCACATGGAAATTATCTAAGCAATTATAAATCTTATATAAATATATAAAGGAGAAACAACTTATGAAAAACATGGTTTACATCCAATCCGGTGGACCAACCTCAGTCATTAACACATCATTATATGGTGCGATTAAAGAAGCAAAAAAACATCCAGATCTTATCGGTCACATCTATGGCTCTCAACACGGTGTTGAAGGCTTAATCGATGATGACTTAATCGATTTAGGTTTAGAAGACGATGAACAAATCGAACTTCTTCTTCAAACTCCAGGTAGTATCTTAGGTACCACAAGAAGAAAACTTCCAAAGGACATCCATACTCCTGAATACGCCGCGATTATTGAAAACATCAAAAAGCACAACATTGGTTATGTTTTCATCAATGGTGGTAACGACTCCATGGATACCTGCAATAAACTTGCTAAATTAGTCAAAGAATTAGGTATCGAAGATGTCAAAGTTATCGGTGTGCCAAAAACAATTGATAACGACTTAGCCTGCACAGACCACTCTTTAGGTTTCCCAAGTGCCGCTAAATTCGTTATAAACTCCGTTAACGCTTTCGCTATGGACGCTAACTGCTTCAAGAAAGGTAAAGTCCATATCGTCGAAATCATGGGTCGTGATGCCGGTTGGTTAACAGCTTCTGTTGACTTATTACCAGAACAAACAAGACCACACCTCATTTACTTACCAGAAATGAAGTTCGACTTAGAACAATTCTTAGTCGATGTCCAAAGAGTTTATAAAGAAAAAGGCTTTGCCTTAGTCGCTATCTCTGAAGGTTTACAATTCGAAAGAGATATGACCAATGTCCGTGTTGACGGTTTCGGTCACGCTCAATTAGGTGGCGCTGCTGCGGAACTCTGCAGAATCGTTGAAAATAGATTAGACATCGGTACAAGAGCGGTGGAATTCTCCATCATCCAAAGAGCCTTCCCACAATATGTCTCTTTAGTCGACCGTAAAGAAGCTATTAAGACTGGTGAAAAAGCTGTTCAAGCCGCTTTAAAAGGTAAAACAGGCAAAATGATCATCTTCGAAAGAGTTAGCCAAAACCCATACAAGATCAAATATAAACTCGCTCCATTAAGCAAAGTCGCTAATGCTGTCAGTCACGTCAAACCAGAAATGATTGTTGACGCTACACGTATGAGCGATAGCTTCAGAGATTATTTACGTCCATTAGTCCAAGGCGAAGTTAAACTCGTTTATAAAGATGGCATCGCCCCAGTGAGTAACTTCAAACGTATCAAAGTTAAATAATGAAAAAATTCTTTAGCCAAACAATAGAAATAAAAGCCCTTATTATTTCAATAATCGCAACAGTCTTAGGCTTTCTAGGAACAATATTTCTATTTTGGCAACAAAGAGGAGATATCCCCTTCGGTGTATTAACTGGAGGGGGTATCATCATCCTTGGATGGTTAATACTTTACTTAAGTAAGAAACATGGCAAAGAGACCGCTAAACTCGATGTCTTTGTGATATTCCTTAGATTAACTCTATTGGTGATAAGCGCGGCGACATTCGCCATTTTGCGTTTACAGCTCAACTTATATATTATTTCGCCAATATCCTTAATTATCACTTACTTAGTAGTCTCGTTATTAACCCTTATCGCGCACATAGGAAAGGATAAAAATGCCTGAGGAAAATAACAACATTTTCAGTAATTTCTTCAAGATTAATATCGCTGGAGAACTAGTGTCTTCACTAATAGTCATTCTCATTATAGTGATACTTTCTTTAATCGTGGGCATTTTAGCCGCTAGACAAAATCCACTTAAAAAGCCAAAAGGTCTTTTATTAATCGCTGAGATAGGTGTCAATTTCTTTGATAACTTCGCTCGTGATTTAGTGGGTACAGCCTTACCTAACTTTGGTGGTTTTATCATGGGTGTAGCGATGTATTTATTCATCTCATTTATTTTTGGATTAACGGGTCTTCCTTCTCCAGTGACCTATATGGCGGTGCCATTATCTCTTGGTTTAGTGACTTTCTTATTAATCCATTACACATCCGCGAGATATACGAAGTGGCGTTATTTTAAACGCTACATCGATCCAATCCCAATCTTTTTACCAATTAACTTAATCTCGATGTGGGCGCCTTTACTCTCACTCACTTTACGTTTATTTGGTAACGCTATCGCGGGTTGGGCATTATTATCCATCGTGGAGTATTCTTTAAGAGATTTATCAAGCACACTTTTCTCCTTCATTCAAAGCGAATGGAATCAAGTGCTCTTAGCCCCTCTTCCACTCGCGATACTTCACGCTTATTTTGATGTCTTTTCTGGTTTAATCCAGACATTCGTCTTCATTCTTTTGACTTCAATATTCATTGGTCAAGAGATCCCAGAAGATATAACTTTAAACACTATGGAAAGGAGGAAGAATTAATGACCGGTTCATTAAACGTTTTAGCCGCTGCTATTGCCATCTTAGGTGTTATGCCTAGTGCTCTTGGTGAAGGTATGGTCTGTGCGCATGCATTAGACGGTATGTCACGTAACCCTGAAATGTACGGGAAACTCAGAACATCAATGATTCTCGCTTGTGCCCTTGTTGAAACCACAGCGATTTACTCATTGCTCATCAGCATTTTGATTTTATTTACAAAGTAAAAGGAGGTAAAAGAATATGTCATTGCCAGTATTTAACGCCATTGACGATATTATTGAACAGATGCAAACGATTCCTGGTAAATTAGTGCCAGATTGGTTTTCTCTTGTCATTCAATTATCTTCTTTTATCATCCTTTTACTTGTTGTATTCTTCGTGGCCTATAAGCCAGTGAAAAAGATGCTCCAAAAAAGAGCAGACTTTATCCAAGAAGAAATCCAACAAGCACAAAAGAGTCACGCTGAAGCCGTGGAACAAACTAAAGAAGCCAAGAAAATTCTTAGCGATTCCAAAGCGGAAGCAAGCTTAATCATTGCTAACGCCACTAAAAAAGGTGAAGAAAAATATGAAGCAATGGTTTTAGAAGCTAAAGAAGAAGTTAAAGAGATGAAACTCGCCGCTCAAGATGATATTGAGCAAGCCCGAGTGGACGCTCTTAACGACATTAGAAATGAGATGGTTAACGTTGCGTTAAGCGCCTCAAAAGAAATCTTAAAACGCGAAGTTGATAACGAAGATAACGCTCGCCTCGCGGAAGATTTTATCAATCGTTTAAATTAATTTAATCTATGAATCAAATAGCCCAAACATACGCTGAAGCATTATTCTCTTTAGGCTTAGAAGAAAAGAAACTCACTAAGCTACAAGGTGAAGGAAAAGCATTATCAGAAATCATTCATGATAATGAAGACTTTTTATTGCTTATAGATTCACGCTTTATGAGTCGTGAAGAAAGACAAGATATTGCTTCTAAAATCTTGAAAGATTTTGATGAAGATATAGTTAACTTTGTGAAGGTATTAATCGCTAATAACCGCACTAACTATATTAAAGATGTCTTAGAAGCGTTTAATTCCTTATGTAATGAATATAAGGGAGTGAAAGAAGGGCTTATCTATTCAGCGTTTCCTCTTAATAAAGAAACTATTAACAAAATCAAAAACAAAATCAGTCAAATCGAAGGAATGGATGTTGAACTTATCTCCCGTATTGATCCAAGTTTAATTGGTGGGGTGAAAGTCGTCATCAATTCTCATGTCTATGATGGCTCAATTAAAAACCAACTTGAAAAAATGCAAATTGACCTTCTAGGAAAGGAGCTTTAACTCATGAAAATCCACGCTAATGAAATCAGCGCTCTTATCAAAGAGCAAATTAAAAATTACCGCCACAAAATCGATAGTAACGATGTTGGTACTGTTGTTTCTGTTGGTGATGGTATCGCTAATGTATATGGCTTAGACAAAGCAATGCTAGGTGAACTTTTGTTGTTCCCTAACGAAGTATACGGTATGGTTATGAACCTTGACAGCGATAGTGTGGGCGTTGTTCTTTTAGGTAACGATAACTTAGTTAAAGAAGGCGATTTAGTCAATCGCACAAAGATGGTCATGGAAGTGCCAGTTGGTGAAGAATTATTAGGCCGTGTTGTTAATTCCTTAGGCCAAGCCATTGATGGACAAGGTGAAATCAAAACTAATAAACGCCGTCCAATCGAAGTGATTGCTCCAGGTGTTATTAAAAGAAAGAGTGTTGATACCCCTCTTGAAACAGGTATCACAATGATCGATGCGATGACTCCTATTGGTCGTGGTCAAAGAGAACTTATTATCGGTGATAGACAAACCGGTAAAACTGCGATTGCTATTGACGCAATTATCAATCAAAAAGAAAAAGGTGTCATTTGTATTTATGTGGCTATCGGTCAAAAGAATTCTACAGTCGCCCAAATCGTTGATAAATTAAAACGTCATAAAGCAATGGATTATACCATCGTGATGAGTGCTTCCGCGAGTGAACCAGCGCCATTATTATATGTCGCTCCATATGCTGGATGTGCAATGGCGGAAGAATTCATGTATCAAGGTAAAGATGTCTTAATTGTCTACGATGATTTAAGTAAGCACGCTGTAGCTTATCGTACTTTATCTCTTTTATTAAAAAGAGCCCCAGGTAGAGAAGCCTATCCTGGTGATGTCTTCTATTTACATAGTAGATTACTTGAAAGAGCTTGTAAGTTAGCTCCTGAATTTGGTGGTGGTTCCATTACCGCTTTACCAATTGTTGAAACACAATCTGGTGATATCAGTGCTTATATTCCAACAAATGTTATTTCCATCACTGATGGACAAATCTTCTTACAAGCAGATTTATTTAATGCTGGTCAAAGACCTGCCATCGATAGTGGTCTTTCTGTCTCCCGTGTTGGTGGGGACGCACAGTTTAAAGCCACTAAACAAGTAGCCCGCGCCTTAAAGATTGAACTAGCGAGCTATCTTGAAATGAAATCATTTAGCCAATTTGGTAGTGATTTAGACGCTTCTACTTTAGCGGTCTTAAATCATGGTGAAGCCTTAATGGCGATGTTAAAACAAAAACAGTACAACGTTTATCAATTAGACAAACAAGTCTTTGACTTATACGTTGCGAAAAACAATTACTTAGATAACTTAGATAAAAATAATGTTAGAAAAGTCTTAGATGAGGCTTATGAACAATTCAAAGCCACGAACGCTAATGTCTTAGCTAACATTAATAAAAATAAAGAAATTAAGGCAGAAGACGAACAAGTCTTAGCCAAGGAAATGAAAGCATTTTTTGAAAATTTAAACTAGTAGTGTATGGCCCAAGAAGTAACAAGAATTAAGAAAAGAATCAAATCCGTTACTGGCTCTTATAAAATCACTTCGGCGATGAAATTAGTTTCCACAATGAAACTAAAGAAGTGGAAAGGTAAGATGCTAGCGACAAAAGAATACTCTAAGCGTGTTGATGAAATCGCTAAGATGGTCTTTTCTAGTGTCGAAGAAAGTAATAATCCATTCTTTATTACTAACGATAAAGCGGATAAGAATCTCTATATCATTCTTTCTTCTTCCTTAGGTTTATGCGGAGCATATAACAACAATATCTTTAGACTCGCGGATGCTAAGATTAAAGAAAATGATGAGGCCATCATCTTAGGTAATAAAGCGATTAGCCATTATAAAAATGGTGCCTTCAAACAGATTGAAGATTTCAAAGAATATAGTTCAGTAAGAGACGAAGCCATTATTAAAAGCATCGTGAACTTTATCTCAAAAGAATACACAAAAGGTACATATAAAGAAGTGCACCTTATCTATACCGCTTATAAGAACTCTCTTGTGTTCCATCCTTGTGATTATGTGGTCTTACCTCTTAAAGGTAGTGAACCAATCAAAGGCTATCCACCTTTAATGGAACCAAGTAAAGAAGCATTAATTAATTCACTTGTCCCATTCTATTTAAAAAATAGTGTGTACGCTAAATTCTTAGAAAGTGAAGTATGTGAACAAGCAGCCCGTTCTAACGCGATGGAAAACGCTACAAAGAATGCTGAAGAATTACTCGATAGTTTAAAAATCGAGTTCAATAAAGCGCGTCAAGGCGCCATTACGCAAGAAATCACCGAAATCGTCGGTGGCTCTAATATGTAGGAGGCAAATTATGGAAAAGAAAGTCTTAGGAACAATTAAACAAGTTGTCGGACCAATCGTCGATGTGCAGTTTAAAGATCAACATCTTCCAGAATTATTAACCGCTTTAAAGATTCCTTTAAACGGTAATGAATTAACTGTGGAAGTTATGCAACACATCGGAGATGATGCTGTACGCTGTGTCTCTATGGGTCCAACAGAAGGACTTGTCAGAGGTATGGAAGTTATTTCAACTGAAGCGCCAATCAGTGTCCCAGTTGGTAAAGAAACATTAGGTAGAATGTTTAATGTTTTAGGTGAGCCAATTGACGGGAAAGAACAAGTTAAAACTGCAAAAAGAATGTCCATCCATAGGCAACCTCCTAAATTTAAAGATCAATCAGTTAAAACTGAAATATTCGAAACCGGTATTAAAGTTATCGACTTATTATGCCCTTATGTAAAAGGTGGCAAAATCGGTTTATTCGGTGGCGCTGGTGTTGGTAAAACTGTCTTAATCCAAGAATTAATGAATAACATCGCTAACGAAAAAGGTGGTATTTCCGTTTTCGCTGGTGTTGGTGAAAGAAGTAGAGAAGGTAATGACCTCTACTATGAAATGATTAAAACCGGTGTTATTGATAAGACCGCTTTAGTGTTCGGTCAAATGAATGAACCACCAGGTGCTCGTATGAGAGTGGCCTTAACTGGTCTTACTATGGCGGAATATTTCCGTGATGAAGAGCATAGTGATGTCTTACTCTTTATTGATAACATCTTTAGATTTACCCAAGCTGGTAGTGAAGTATCCGCTCTTTTAGGTAGAATGCCTTCCGCTGTTGGTTATCAACCAACATTAGCGACAGAAATGGGCCAATTACAAGAAAGAATCACTTCCACAAGTAATGGTTCTATTACTTCTGTTCAAGCTATTTATGTCCCAGCGGATGACTTAACTGACCCTGCTCCTGCAACCACATTTAGTCATTTAGATGCTAAAACAGTTCTCGATAGAGGAACAGCGGCTTTAGGTATCTATCCAGCGGTTGATCCTTTAAATAGTTCTTCTACAGCGCTTGAACCTTCTATTGTTGGTCAAGAACACTATGATGTAGCAAGAGGTGTCATTGAAACACTAGAAAGATATAAAGAATTAAGTGATATCATCGCGATCCTTGGTATGGATGAACTTAGTGAGGAAGATAAAAAGATTGTCGCTAGAGCGAGAAAGATTAGAAACTTCCTCTCTCAACCTTTCCATGTCGCAGCGAGATTTAACGGTACAGAAGGTATCTTCGTTAAACGTGAAGATACAGTCCGTTCCTTTAAGGCTATCTTAGATGGGGAAGCTGATGATCTTCCAGAAGTCGCCTTCCTCTATGTTGGTACAATTGAAGAAGCCAGAAAAAAAGCGGAGTCATATAAACAATGAGCACTTTTCTTTTAGAAATATTTACACCTTTTGGTAAATACTTTGACCGTTATGTCGAAGAATTAGTCATCCAAACAGATGATTATGTTTTAGGTATATTACCTAACCATACCCCATTAGTGTCTAAAGTAAAGATTTCTAAAATGTATATCATCCAAAATGGTGATAAAAAGTGTTATGCTATCGGCGAAGGCTTACTCAATATTGCTAAAGATGGTGTCACCCTTCTTTTAGAGTCCATTGAAAGTAAAGACGATATTGATATCGATAGGGCAAAGGATGCGAAAAAGAGAGCAGAACAACGCTTAGCAACTTTAGTGAATATTGACGTAGAAAGAGCCCAAAGAGCGCTCAATAGGGCTAATAACCGTATTAGCGTTTATGAAAATGATGATTAGGAGGAACTATTATGCATTCATGGCATGATGTAAAAATCTCTAGAGTAACCCCAAGTGACTTTTTAGCGGTCATTGAAATATCTAAAGGTAGTAAAAATAAATATGAACTTGATAAAGAAACAGGTCATCTAATTTTAGACCGTGTTCTTTTCACCAGCACTCACTACCCACAAAATTATGGTTTTATTCCACGTACTTTCGCGGATGACTATGACCCACTTGATGTCTTAGTCCTTTGTAGTGAACCAATTATTCCAATGTCACTCGTAGAGTGCACACCAATTGGTGTTCTTATCATGACGGATAATGGTTTAAACGACGAAAAGATTATCGCTGTTGCTAAAAACGATCCATTCTATAACGGCTATAACGATATTAGTGAAATCCCTTCTCACATCATGGATGAAATCAAACACTTCTTTATGGTCTATAAATCCTTAGAAGGTAAAGATACTTCAGTAGAAGTATTTAAAGATAGAAAAGCCGCGGAAGAAATTATCCAACGTAGCTTAGATAAATATCATCACGATATCGAACCACGTATTACCGCGGAAAGAAAAGCCAGAGGCTATTAATGCTTCATATCGTCTTATATCGTCCAGAAAAGCCGCAGAATACTGGTAACATTATGCGTACATGTGTCGCTATTCACGCCACATTACACATCATTGGGCCAATTACTTTTTCTATTGACTCTAAAGACCTCAAAAGAGTGGGCATGGATTATATTGATGATTTAAAAATGCACTTTTATAAAGACTATGAAACTTTTGTAAAAGAAAATCCTAACGCTGATACATATTATGTGACTAGATACGCAAAAACTGTTTATTCAACATATGATTTATCTAATCCTTCCAGAAATATCTATTTAATGTTTGGAAGAGAATCAACTGGCATACCTCATGATATCTTAAAAATGCATGAAGATAGATTAATGCGTATACCAATGGTCCCTGAAGCAAGAAGCCTAAATCTATCTAACTGTGTTGCTTTAGTGGCCTATGAAGTTCTTAGACAACAAAAATTCCCTGACTTAGCGACAGAGGAAGCGATTAAAGGACCAGATTTCTTATTTAAGGATTAATAGTCTTGTTTATTAGAAAGTAATGCGATTGTTTCTTCTCTTACTTTATTCAAAGTAATCGTGGAATAGTTAAGTAAATTAGCCTCGCCTAAAGCGTGGCCTTTTTTAACATTCTTCATGTTGGTGATCATAATATCGCCCGCTGTTTTGTTAGAGAGGATTAAACAGAGTTCCGCGGCCACTAATTTAACTGCGTTACTTGGATTAGGATTATGAATAATAACATGAGCGCCATGATAATCCTTGATATGTAAATACCAGTCCTCTTTATTAGCGATTTTAAAAGTTAATTCGTTATTGCTAGAAGCATTCTTACCAAAAGAAATCTTCACATTATCATAAATGATATATGAGCATCTAATTGGTAATAATTTTTTCTTTAAATGCTGTTTAGGAAGTAGTTCTTGGCTTAAAGAGAATAATTCTTCATCATCCATATATTGAGAGCTCACTAATAAGTAGGAAAGATATTCTTCCTCTTCTTTAGCTTTATTAATTTCTAATTCCGCCATCTCAATCGTGCGTTTGCTCTTTTTGTATTTCTTAAACATCGCATTCGCGTTTTCAACGATGCTCTTAGATTCATCTAGTTTAATATTGTTATCTTTAAGATATTCATCTAATAATTCTTTATCAGATTGGAACGCTAATAAGTAGTTACCATGATCAGCATCGTTTAGATGTTCTTTCGCGGATTCTATTTCACCTCTTAAAACAACGCTCTTTTTATCAAGTGATTTAATACGACTTTTAATATAACGATATAGTGGTGTGAACTTTTCTTTCTTATGCACTTGTAAGGCATTTTCATAATAATTCACAGCTTGTTTTTTAATATCTTGCAAAGAAGGAACTTCATTTTCTTCTTTTAATACACCTTTATTAGGATATTCATAACTTAAACCATTTAATATCGGTCTAGCGCTTGTCACACTTGCGTAATGTAAAGCATGGATAATCTTGTCTTCTTCATTTACAAATAAGAGATTAGCTCTTTGAGGAATACATTCTAAATATAAATGAGTAACGACTTTCTCATAGTAGTCATTAGCCTTTTGAATAACGAATTCCACAATACGGTCATCATTATTCAAATTAACATCTACGATATAGGCATCCTTTAAGAATTTTCTTAAAGACTCATTTAAATTACCCATAATCGTGGGTTCTACTTTTTTAACATTAATTAAGGCTAAAAATGGATGTTGATGATTAAGAGAAATAAGTAACTTTTCATCTTTAATCATTGATAGTGTGCATAAGAAATCATGAGAGTTAATCACTGTAATGTTATTGATTCTACAACCAATGATTTTCCTTCTTAATTCATCAATGACTTTCTTAAATGCAGTGTAAGAATAGTAGTTCATACCTACAGTTAGTTTAACAAATTAATTGACATTAAACATCGTCTTTTTATTTCTCCTTCAAAATAATATAAAGATGATATATCTTATTTATAAGGAGACCTAATATGTCATTTAGCTTTGCGAGCTATTGTTTTGACAAATACAAAAAGTTTTTGACTCATAATTACAAAGACTACTCCTTTAATATCGATTTAAAATTTGGAAAATTATATCTAACTAGAAAGCTATTTGCTCTTCCTGGCAAGTATCTTCCAATTGATTTATCTTTTAAATATATTGAAGCGCATACTACTTCTACACAGACTCTTCATCAAAAGACAGGGCTACCAATAGGTGTTAAAACCAATTATCATCTTTTCTTGGAATATAACACCACGTACGGACAATATTGGTTAGAAGATGCTGACGGCTTTTTACATGTCTTCAAATTAGCGGATAACTCGACTACTCTTTATTTTGATAAAAAAGGCTCTGGCCTCATGATGGAAATCTTGACCGGTGGTGGTTATAAAGTCTTTGATGATTATAAAAACTATCAAATATTTGATTCTAATGGCCGTTTAATTCTTATTCATCAGCATATAGCGAATGACCATTATGCGGAATTAACCATTTCTTATATGGCTAACTATCCAGCGGACTCTCTTCGTATCTATTCAATTACTGATAACTACAACAATATAGTTTATTTTTCATATACCGCTAGTGGTGTACAAATCTCCTATAACAATAATGTTGTTGCCACTATATCTTATGATAACGATATGTATTTAACTGAAGTAACCAAGAATATTGGTGATAATCATATCATTACTGAGACTTTTGACTGCGACCCTTTGCTCCACACAATAACACTAGATGATGGTGAGACTTTTTCTTTAAATTACTATGATGATAAAGTTTCCTATCTTATCTCTTCGATTAATCATTGCCGTTATGCGTTTGATTATTCCCTTGGAGAGAACAAGGTAAGAGTTAACGATTCAGGCGGCGTTAACACTTTTTATGACTTAAACCAAGAACAATCATATAATCGATTTTCATATGGTAATACAAACCTTAGCTATCAAACGCTTAGTTCAGAACATTTATCTTGTTTAGTTAAAGAAGCAAACGATGATGAAGTATTAGAGTTTGTTTTAGATAATAGTGGACAAACCCCGTCTTACATTTATGACATGGCTTATTACGAAAACTATTATCAAACCCCGTCTAGTTCAAATGCTAACTTAGAATCAAAGAAAGCTTATTTGTTCTGTGCTAAGATAAGTGGCACAATGGCGGTGGATGATACTTTCACCATTGAGCTAAAAGATGATGATGGTAATTTATTGTCCCGTCTTATCTATGAAAGAGGAACCACCTTTTTAGCGGCCCCAATTGGCATTAAAGAATCAACACAGCGAAGCTTTTACCTAAACTTTTTAAAACCATTTTCTAATTCCATGACTGTTTTTGAGGCTAAAATAGTCCCGCTTATTGGTAGTTTTGAAATGTTTTGTTCAAATATCTCCACAGATGAACCAATTTTCTTCTATGGTGATACTCCATATTACCTATTAACTAGTGGAAAAGGTGTCTATTTAAATAACGGCAATACACTTTATGATTATCGTTTATCTATGAATGATTATCTTATTAATGAAAGATTACTCTATATCAGTGATACTTCCACCCATTATTGGTTTAATGATCAAAAAGGACTCGCGGATAATATTTCATCTTTAAGCATCAAAGAAACACAATATATGAATATGCTTTTTTCTTCTAATCCAAAGTCTATTAAGCACAGCTATATGTATCCTGCTCCTGATGCATTGTTCTATAGAATTAGCGGTAAAGATGATTGCTCATTAAAAATCACTAAAATCTCCCATAATAGTGCTTCTTTTCCAACTGGACACACAAATTACCACTATGAAGAAGAAACGACTGAATACTTAGCAACTACTTCTGGTCATGCCTCTATATATGATTATGATGATAACTACCTACTTCAAAAAGTGACTAGTGACGATACAAACGAAAACTATTCTTATGATTCAAATGGCAATCTTATCGAAACTGAAACTAGCAATAACTTAAATAACGACACAATTAGTGAGCAGTTTACCTACGATACAAAAGATAATGTCATTAGTGAATCAAAACTAGTGGGAGACACTGTTTTCACTTCAACATATTCTTATGATTCAACCAATAAACATAGTGAGACAAATTATCCAAATTTATTAACTGAAACTCATTTCTTTGACTCTATAACAAAAGAAAGAGAAACAGGCATTAGATTTAGTAGTAGTGACTCCCTTTATATCGAACAAAATAATAATTACATCGCTGAAGACACTTATTCTTTATCAACTGATGGGAATACTCATCTTATTGGTTCATATCATGGTGAAGTCTGCGCAATAGAATATAACAATAACCAAACATTAGAAATTGAATATGTACCAAACATCCATCAAGACATCGTCATGAATTATAGTTATTGTTATCGCTTTGCTAATGGATATGAATATTATGATGAATACGATAATTTTAGAAGAATCATCTCTAGTGATGGTGTTACCTACGATTACGATGATTATAATAATGTCACATCAATAACTGACCCATTCGTGCAAGAAATTGATCCAAATAACGATCCAGACATAACTTATGAATATGATTACTATGACCAATTAGTGGCAACCTCTATTGCGTATAATAACTTATCAATGACCTATCAATACGATAAATATCATCGTTTAATAAGTACTTCTTCGTTGTACGATACTTCTTTTGAATACCATGATACCGAAGACATGGAAAAAGTTATCAAAAAGACTTTGATAGAAGATGGTTCAGAATCTTTAGTTATTGAAGATGAAGTCGATGCTTTTAAGCGCCTAACAAAAAGGTCTATTGGTATCAATAATAAATATTCCTATGTTCAATATGAGTATTATCATGGTGATTTAGATAATAGTAGAACTAATAAACTCATTAAAAAAGCTTCCTACTATAATATCATCAATCATCTGCCTTTCTTGGAACGAATTGATGAATATGAATACGATAGTGTTGGTAACATTAATAAAATCACAACGACTGTTGGTCAAACCACCCATACTATTAATTATTATTACGATAAATATTCAAGACTTATCAAAGAAGAAAACGAATGGTTCAATAAAGCTTATCAATATAGTTATGATGATAAAGGAAATATTATTAAGATTAGTAGTTCAGACTATCCTCAAACTGGTCCTATCTTTCCATTTAACCCATTTGTCATTAATACGCATTTTTACGACAGCACCTATCCTGATAGATTAATTAGATTCGTGCTTGATAGTTTAGCATATGATAATTATGGTAACCCAATTACTTATGGTGATAAGACTTTAACTTGGACCAGAGGAACTTTGCTCTCGTCTATTACTGAAGGTAACAATACTATTTCCTTTAATTATGATGGCTTTAAAGAAAGAATAAGGAAAACCGTCAACAACACCGTTACTACCTATAAATACATTGATAATCGCTTATTAGTGGAAAATCGTAATGGATATGCAATCAGATACTACTATTCACATGCTGGTGTCATTGGCTTTGAATATGACGATGATATCTATATTTATGAAAAGAATATCCAACAAGATGTTATAGCAATCAGAAACTCAAGCAATCAAATCGTTGCTAGATACATCTATGATGCATGGGGCAATCACAAAGTATTGAATCCTAATAATACTCAAAATACTAGTAGTAGTTTTATTGGTAACATCAATCCAATTAGATATCGTTCCTATTATTATGATGCTGATTTAAAGATGTATTGGCTTACTTCTAGATACTATGATCCAAGAATTGCCAGATTCATTTCTCCTGATTCTTGGGAATATCTAAATTACAAAAAACTTCACAGCCTTAATCTTTATGCTTATAGCAAAAATAATCCAGTGATGTATTATGATCCGAGCGGGCATAGCATAATAGCTTTATTTTTAGGCATAGTAGCCGTTTTATCAGCGGTTGCGCTTGCTATTGGAGTGTCGAATTATGGAAAGATACTATACGAAAAATCTCAATCAAACTCAGATAGCGCCGACAAAAATCCGATATTGGATGCGTCTGATTCTAATAATTATCCGCAAACAAAGCAATTTGACAATAGATTCACGGTTCATTATTTGATAACTGCCGGTTCGGATAATGCCCATTACTCATTAAAAGTGTATGACTCTTGGCGGTACTCAAAAGAAGAGATTATTGAATTTTTAACTTATCTAGCTGATTTGTACCCATCGATAAACATTGACAGAATGATGAATGAATGGATCTGGCACAATATTGCGTATACTGAGGGAATTGGTATCTCATCCTCAAAGGACGTGGATGTTTATTTCAACGCCCCTGACAAATACTATTGGTTTATATTTGATTTTTTGAGGTTTTGGTGATGAATACAAGGTTTAAAAGAGTGTTAACGATATCAATTGTCTTATCGATAGTTTCGCTTTTTGTTTTTGTGTGCTGCTTCTATTTGATACCTACAAAGTATCACAAGGCATTTTTACTGAAACAAACTGACGTTGTTTTTCAAGCTGAAAACGGCAGCACTGTTTTTTCACTTAGAGGATCGGAATATCCCAGAAGTTATAATTTTGAAAAGAAAAATCATTTCGAGATGGTTTTGTTCGAAGTTGATGGCAATCGCATGAATTGTAATCAAATTACAAGCAACGAAGATTATATTTTTGCGGCACTTGAAAACGGCAAGGCTTATAATCCTACGGGATATATAAATGTATATGATGTGGATTTAAATTTAATAAAAACAATAAACTTTGGTGAATATAATGAGGTTGCTGGGCTAGTTTCTAATGGTAATTGTTTGTATTATATCATTCGTAATTGGAAGAGTTCCAACTCTAGTCTTTACAAGTACTATATTGAAAGCGATAAGCATATTTTGCTAAAAGACGACTTAAACGGAGCGAACTATTATAATGATGAAGACAGACATTTATTTTTTGACAGTTTAGGAAAATTACATATCTCGAGAGAAAAAACACAACTGATGTTGGCGCATGATTCAGATGGCTATTATTGCATGACAGATGGCATTGTTTCAATAAAGCTGAAAAACAAAAAACTGACCATTTTTGATGGAACTGCCAAAAAAGTATTTGATGCTAAATCTTGCGATTTACTTTATGATAAAGCCTATATCATTGGAGATAATCTTATTTTTGCAGCCTACCGCAATGTAAAAAAACAAAATTGTGCAACATTGCAAAATGAAAAAGGTTTTTGCTTATGCGGAATGAAGGAATCGTACTTATATTGCTATGATATGAAAAATATGCAATTGAACGTCAAACAAACCTTTAGAACAGGGACTTATTTAATTGATTATGATTTGAACAATGTAGAGTATTATTATGATGGCACCCTTTACATTAATGATACTTTGGTAAGGAAATGTGAAACTATTGAAGCTAAAGAATATGTGCTTAAGCCACGTTTGAGCTTAGCAGATACTATTCCTTCGATTATTTATTACTTAAGTTTTTATAATGGTGCTATTTATGGCATTTGATTTGTTGCGATAGCATTACACTGAGCCCATTTGCGAACAAATGTCTTAGATAAGCAGTGAAAACCGGCATACACTTAATATCATTGATTTAAGTTGTTAAATTATATAAGCGTGAGATTATTATGCTCCATCCTTTTTATATATACTTTTGACGCAAAGATGCATAGCGTAAGACAAAGAAATGTTGAATATCTTATTAATAACCATTAAAATGGTAAGCACATGAAAAAAGGGTTATTAATTATTCTTAGTGGTCCATCAGGTGTCGGAAAAGGCACTGTCAGAAAATACATTATGAATCGTGAGTTATTCCCGATGGTATTTTCCGTGTCAATGACCACCAGAGAACCAAGGGCCACAGAGACCAATGGTGTGGAATATTACTTTGTTAGTAAAGAAGAATTCCAAAGAAATATTGATAACGATAATTTCCTTGAATGGGCGGAGTTCGTTGGTAACCGTTATGGCACTCCAAAAAGCATTGTTGAAGATCTCCGTAATCAAGGTAAAAACGTCCTTCTTGAGATTGAAATCAATGGTGCGGAGCAAGTGCTTTCGAAGGTTAAAGATGATAGAGTCGTTTCCTTCTATTTGAAACCGCCATCAATGAAACAACTTGAAGCACGTATTAGAAAGAGAAAATCTGAGACTGAAGAAGTCATCCAAAAGCGCCTTGCTAAAGCGGAAGCGGAAATGGCAAAAGCTAAGAATTATGATTTCGTTGTGATGAACGATCGTATTAATCGCGCTGGTGATGAAATCATAAAAATCCTTAAGGAATTTGATAAAGATTGAAGAGACGGTAGAACATGCAAATAGTGGAAGTTCTTATTGAATATGCCAAGAGTTCGTTAAACCGTCCTTTTTCTTACTGCTATAAAGGCAACAAAAAACTAGTTAAAGGTATTAGAGTTCTATTAGAATTCAATCACCGTGATTTAATTGGTTATGTAATAAACGTCACTGAAACTAATCTATCTTTAGAACAATATGAAGAAGAAAAAGGCTTCTCCATAAGTGAGATTAAAGATGTCATTGATGATGTCCCATTACTCAATGAAGAATTACTCTCTTTATTAGATGAAGTATCTTCTTATTATCTAGTCCCTAAAATCAGTGTTCTTCAATCGATGTTGCCTCCTTCTTTATCTCCAAGGAAGTCATCTTTAAAAGCCCCTAAGATTGCTTATGACCAATATTTAGAAGTCATTGATGAAAGTGAAATAGACCTAACAAATAAACAAATTGAACTATTAAGGTTTATCAAACTTGAAGGCCGTGTTTTAAAGCGTGATATTAAGCAGGTTAGTATCATTGATAAGCTTTTAGAAAAGAATAGAATTCAAATCGTAAAAGAAGAAAAACGCAGGTTAAAAGTTCCTGACTATCAATATCAAACTCCTCCTAAGCTCAGTGAAGACCAAAATAAAGTCATTGATGAGTTCAATAATTCAAACGATAGTGTCTATCTCTTAGAGGGTGTGACTGGTTCTGGTAAAACTGAAGTATATCTCAATCTATCTGAACAAGTTCTTAAAGAGGGTAAGTCTGTTTTAATGCTTGTTCCTGAAATATCTTTAACCCCAATGATGGTGGAATATTTCCTTCATAGATTTTCTAATAACGTCGCAATTCTACATAGTGAACTTACCCCAGCGGAAAAATATGATGAATATCGCAAGATCGCTAAAGGGGACTGTAAGATTGTTGTGGGTGTTAGAAGTGCGATATTCGCTCCTTTAAAAAACATTGGTCTAATTATATTAGATGAGGAACATACTGAATCATATAAACAAGATAATTTACCTTTCTATCACGCTAGAGAGGTGGCTATTATGCGTGGGAAATATAACCACGCTAAAGTACTCCTTGCTAGTGCTACTCCATCCTTAGAAAGTAGAGCAAGAGGACAAAAAGGTGTTTATCATATGCTTTATTTAACAAAGCGTATTAATAATCAAAAACTACCAACCACTAAAATAGTTAATATGCTCGATTATCATAATATTGATCGAGATTCCTATATCTTCTCTCATGCCTTAAGAGATGAACTCCATAAGACCCTAGCGAAGTCTGAACAAGCTATCTTACTTATCAATAGAAGAGGTTTTTCCACACATGTTACTTGCCGTAACTGTGGGCACGTCTTTAAGTGTCCAACATGTGGAATAGCACTAACCTACCATAAGAAAGATAATATGCTTAAATGTCATCACTGTGACTATGTTGAACCATTACCTGAAACATGTCCAGAATGTGGCTCTAAATATCTAATGAAAACAGGCTTTGGTACCGAAAAGATCCAAGAAGAAGTGGAACGTCTTTTCCCAAGCGCTAGAACATTAAGATTAGATAGTGATTCCGCAAAGAATAAGAGCAAAATCCCAGAAGTAATAGAGGCATTTAGAAAGAAAGAAGCTGATGTCTTAATCGGCACACAAATGATTGCTAAAGGCCATGATTTCCCAGATGTAACCTTAGTTGGTATCGTTTTAGCGGATATTGGTTTATCTATGCCTTCTTACCGTAGTAATGAAAGAGCCTTCCAACTTATTACGCAAGCAATAGGGCGTTCAGGAAGAAAAGAAAAGCCAGGTATGGCGATCATTCAAACATATTTACCAAGCCATTACGCAATTACATTCGCGGCGAGACAAGACTATGAACTTTTCTATCGTAAAGAGATGGAAATGCGTAAACTACAATTTTATCCTCCATATGCTTATCTTGCGAGTGTCACAATACGTGGTAAAAACGAAGAAACAGTTATCGAAAATACGATTAGAATTGTTGATTTCTTAAACGATGAATTTTTAGATGATGGACAAATCTTAGGACCATCCACTCCATATATTCCATTTGATATGGGTCTACATGTTAGAGCTATTTTAATCAAATTTAAAAACCCTCAAAAAGCTCACGATATCCTTGTTAAAATGCAGGAATTATTTGCCTATAACAGTGCCTACGAATTATTGATTAATATCGATCCTTACAATTTTTAATTCTAAAAATGTAATGTCTGTATTATACTAATTCATGAGGTATTTTATATGATTACTATTACCATTTACGGTTTAGATCAATTTGTAGTCGGTCGTTTATCTCGTGAAATGACTCCAAATTTAGCCAAGCTTTATGAGTTAAGCGAAGACGAAATTTTATTCGTGGCTCCAGAAAACATGGTCTTCCATAACGGAGTGGAACAAACTTCCTGGAATATCATCATTCATGTCCACGCTCCAAAGAAAGTCGCTGTCTTACAAGAGCAAGCAGCGCATTTAATTTTAGAAAGTATCGGCGATGTCGCGATTAATAAGATTCTTGAATTCTATTATTATTCGCAAGATGATCGCTACAGCAAATTTAATGACAATTATCCACGCTTTATCGCAAGCGATAATTTAGTCGACGTTGCTAATGAGGATTATGAAGATATGGAAGAAGGAGATGGTGAGGATGAAATCTTCACTGGCGATATCTTCCGTGATTTCAACAAGGACTAAACGTCAATAGGAGAAGTCAATATGACTCCACAAGTTTTAGCTAGGGACATCCTAAACAGAATCATTAACGAAAACACACCGTTTTCTCTTGCTTTAAAGCAAGCTTTCAAAAAGAACGAAGTTTCTAAGGAGGATAAAGCGAATATATCCGCAATGGTCGGATGTGTACTTCGCCATTATCTGGTCTTATCAAACGTGATAAGTAAACAATATCCTGCCTTAGATAGTGTGGGTGTGATTGCCTTAATGATTGCTTTTAGCAATGCCTTATTCATTAAGAAACTTGATCAAGAGGACTGCAACAAAGAGGCTCAACAATATCTCAAAGATGAAGATGTCAAAGTTCAAGACTTCATTGAACCATATCTCGCTGAAAAGAAACTTGTTCCAGAAAATATTGAAGTCGGTTCTTTTGAGTTCCTTAGCTACCGCTATAACACACCTGTGGACATCATTAAGATGTGGAGTAAACAGTTCGGTCATATTGCGGTTTCTAAAGCCTTAAAGGCTAATAGCAAACCTGCTCCAGTTGTTTTAAGAATTGATAACAAAAAGATTGAAGATGAAGATTTCTTCAATAAATACCCTGAATTCGAAAGAATTGAAGGTGTTAATGGCATGGCTTTATATAAAGGCGAAGGTAAATTTAAAAACCATGAAGTTAGTGAAAAAGCCCTTGCCACTCCATACGCTTTGGCGTTTAAAGAAATGTTAGATGAAGGTGATGTGGATCTTTTAAGAGGCTTAGCCATCTATACTGAATATCCAAATGACTTACTCATCGACCTTCTTTCTAGAAAAGAAAGTATCAGTGGTGTGGAATTCATCGCTGGTAATTTAGCGACCGCTTCTAACGCTAGAAATTTCCTAAATAAGAACCAAGTGAGAGGCGTTAATGTCTATGAAGCACAAGCGTCTGCGATTATCACATGCTTGTCTAGACCTGTGCACACATTCGTGGTCATGCCTGATAGTTCTCGATTCAATCTCTTACAGCTCTTACCAGATTATTTCTTAAGATTTGATTTCAACAAACTCGATGAATTAATCGCCAATCAAAAACTTGCTTTAAAAGAAGCCGCTGAACAAGTGGAAGAAGATGGTTATCTTCTCTACTTAGTTGACACTCTTTCAAAGAAAGAAAGTATCAACATTATCAATGAATTCCTCGCTAATAATGAAAACTTCACATTAGTGAGAGATAAACTATATTTCCCATATAAGAAATATGGTGGTTCCTATTATTTTGCAGCATTAAAAAAGGCCAAAAAGAATGATTAATCTTTACGGATTAGAAATGAATAAACTCATCAAGCTGATGGAGGAGGAAGGGCAAAAACCTTACCGCGCCACGCAACTTTACTCATGGATTTATGAAAAGAAAGCCGAAAGCTTTGATGAGATGAGTGACATTTCTAAATCATTCCGTAAAGTCTTAAAAGAAAAATACTGCTTAGACTTACCAACTGTTTACACTAAACAAGTTAGTAAAGATGGCACAATCAAATTACTCGTCGAACTTAAAGACAGCTATAAAGTCGAATGCGTTTTAATGCGCTACTCATATGGCTGCGCCGTGTGCGTATCTAGCCAGGTGGGTTGTAATATGGGTTGTTCTTTCTGCTCTAGTGGTATCTTAGGTAAACAAAGAAACTTGGCCCCAGAAGAAATGATGGGACAAATCTTACTTATTAACAAACTTCTAAAAGAAGAAAACAAAGGTCAACATGTGACCCATGTCGTAGTCATGGGAACAGGTGAACCTTTTGATAACTATGATAACGTTTTAGATTTCATCAGAATCTTAAATCATCCAAAAGGTTTAGCCATAGGCGCTAGACATATCACCATCTCAACATGTGGTATCGTGGAAAACATTTATCGATACGCTGATGAACATCTTCAAACTAATTTAGCCATCTCATTGCACGCACCTAATGATGAGCTAAGAAGTAGATTAATGAAAATTAACCGTGCTTATCCTTTGGATAAAGTTATGGAAGCGGTGCGTTATTATGAAAAAGAAACTAAGCGTAGAGTGACTTATGAATATCTTCTTTTAGAAGGTATTAATGACACTAAAGAGCACGCTCAACAGTTAATTAAGTTAATTAAAGGAACAATGGGCTATGTTAATCTCATCCCATATAATGAGACAAATAAATTCCCAGAATTCCATCGTTCTAGTGGTAACCGTGTCCATGCTTTCTTAGATTATTTAATGAAAGGTGGAGTTACCGCCACAATTAGAAAAGAATTTGGTAGTGACATTGACGCAGCATGCGGTCAATTAAAAGCCAAAGTAGAGGAGGAGAACAGAGATGAATAGTCGTTATCTATCTGGTCGCTTCTCATATAAAACTGACATTGGAAGAATCCGCTTAAGTAATGAGGATCAAGCCGCTGCTATGATCAATGCTTCGGGTAATGTTTTACTCGTTGTTTGTGATGGTATGGGTGGTCAAAATAAAGGTGACCTTGCCTCTTCTTTAGCGATTAATACAATTACGACATCATTTAAAAGCCGTAAAGGCTTCCTAAACCGTTACTTTGCAAAACTCTGGGTTGGTCAAGTTATCCGTGAGGCTAATAAATCCATCTATGAACAATCACAAAGTAACAAGTCTTATCATGGTATGGGTACCACAATTACCTTATTGCTCATCATCAAAGATACTGCTATCTTAGGCCATGTTGGTGATTCTCGCTGTTACTTCTTAAGAAACAGACGTGAATTCACCCAAATGTCGGAAGACCAAACATATGTTGGCTACTTATTGAGAACCGGACAAATCAATCAAGAAGAAGCTTTAACCCATCCAAAAAGGCACGTACTCATGAACGCTCTTGGCGTCTATCCAAGCGCAAGTGTGGATGTAAAAAGTTTCCCATACATGGGTGAAACAGTGCTTTTATGTAGTGATGGTTTATATAACAATGTGCCTACTAATGACATCGCCTCAGTTTTAAAAGGCGAAGACACAGTCGAACAGAAAGTCGACGAACTTATTGCCATTGGCAATAAAAATGGTGGTAGCGACAATATCGCCGTTGTCATTTGGGAGGCGCAAGAATAATGAGTACAATAAAAATTGGCGCCCTCGTTGACGGGCGCTATCGTATCGAAGCACGAATTGGTCATGGTGGTATGGCGGAAGTCTATGAAGCCACAGACATTATTAATAAACGTAAAGTTGCCATTAAGATGATTAGGGAAGACGTGATGAAGAATCCTATTAATCTTCGTCGTTTTCAAAATGAGGCCACAATTGCCTCCAGTTTAAATCACCCTAATATCGTGAAGGTTTTTAACCATGGCACAATTGAAGGTCGTCCATATATCGCTAACGAGTATGTGCGCGGTCAAAGCATGAAAGATATGCTCGATTTTAGAACATCTATTCCAATCGCTGAAGCGGTTAGTTATATGCTACAACTAACATCTGCTCTTTTTTATGCCCATCAACATAACATCATTCACCGTGATATCAAACCACAAAACATCTATGTTATGCCTGATGGCACGATTAAATTAGGTGACTTTGGTATTGCTCAAGCGGGTGGCGTGGATGATAGTTTTACAAAAACTAGTGAAATCGTGGGCTCTGTCCATTACTTAGCCCCTGAAATATCTCAAGGTAAACCAGCCTCTATTCAATCAGATATCTATGCCGCTGGTGTCACCTTCTATGAATTATTAACTGGTCATGTTCCATTTGATAAAGATACCCCAGTTAATGTCGCAGTCGCACATGTTAAGGAGAAATTCCCTCCTGTGAAAAAATATGTACCAAACTGCCCTAAAGAAATTGAAAAGATTATCGCTAATGCGACAAAAAAACGCTTAGGCGACCGTTATAAAGGAGCGGATGAATTCTATGATGACTTATTAGAAATAAGTAAACATCCAGAACTCTTAAAAGAAAAGAAACCGCTCATCTCGAGGATTTTTGGGTTTAAATAATGAAGGGATTAATTGTCGCTATTACATGTGGTCTCTACGCTATTGAAGCGGAAGGGGTCATCTATAAATGTAAGCCACGTGGTATTTTCCGTAACCAAGGAATTAAACCAGTCGTGGGAGATAATATCGAATTTGATCCTAATGAATTAGTGATAGAAAACGTCTATCCTCGTTCATCATTTTTAAAAAGACCACTAATCGCTAACATATCTCAAATCATCTTAGTGTTCTCTCTTAAAGAACCTGATTTTTCCTACCTTTTAGCGTTTAAATATCTAACCTACGCTAATATGCATAATATCAAGGCAAAATTAGTCATTACTAAGATTGATAAAGAGCATGATGAAAAGCTCATAAATGAGATTAAAGAAACATTTAAAAGCATCAATATTGAAACCTATTTTATCTCCAATAAAACCAAAGAAGGACTCGAAGAAGTGAAGGCTTTATTCAAAGATGAAGTGAGCTGTATTATGGGTCAAACTGGTGTTGGTAAATCTTCTTTAATAAACGCTATTGATAGCAATTATGAAAGAGCCATTGGTGAATATTCTATGGCCTTAGGAAGAGGTAAACACCAAACAAAAGAAGTCATCCTTTTGCCATATCAAGGTGGCTATATTGCCGACACTCCAGGATTCTCATCTTTAGAACTAAATCTCTATAAAGAGGACCTAGCAGCCTTCTATCCTGGCTTTACCAATTTATATAATAAATGTTATTTTGCGGATTGCTTGCATTTAAGCGAAAATAGGTGTTTAGTAAAAGAGAAGGTTCATAACGGTGAGATTTCTAATCTCGCCTATGAATGCTATAAAAAGTTATCAGAAGAAGCAATTTTTAAAAAAGAGAGGTATTCAAAATGAAAAGTATGATCGTTTCCCCATCCATTCTAGTGTGTGATTACTTACACTTAGAAGATGAATTAAAAAAGATTAAGGATGCTGGATGCACATGGATCCATTTAGATGTTATGGACGGTCACTTTGTTCCGAATATTTCTTTCGGTAATATCTTCTTTGAAAAATTGTTTAAAGAAATCGACTTTGTAAAGGATGTTCACCTCATGGTGGAAGACCCAATGAGTTTCGTTAAAAAGTTCGCTAAAACAGGCGCTGACTATTTAACCTTCCATTACGAAGCATGTAAAGATGATGATGAAGTCGATGCAGTCATCGATGAAATCCATAAATATAAAATGAAAGCTGGTCTTTCTATTAAACCAGGAACCCCAATTGAAAAGGTCTATCCATTCTTAGAAAAACTTGATCTTGTGCTCGTCATGAGTGTTGAACCTGGGGCGGGTGGTCAAAAGTTCATCCCAGAAACATTAGATAGAATTAGCGCTCTTATCGATGAAATCGTGGAAACAAGAAGTCACGCTTTAATTTCTGTCGATGGTGGTATTAACGATATCACTGGTAAAGACTGCTTAAATATTGGCGCTGATGTCTTAGTTGCTGGTAACTACTTATTCAGCGCAGACAACTTTAAAGAAAGGTACGATAGCTTATTCCATTAATATGGGCTTTATTTCCCTTGCAATATTCTTAGCTAGCTTGTCCCTCTTTGTGGGAGGATATTTTCTTTCCTCCGCTTTTTACTATAAAAAACACGATGTGAAATATTCTTTTAAGAGAATGTTTCCGTATGAATTTAATTATCCAAATTCTTTCAAAAGAAACATATATGGAAATATCGCTTTAGTCTTATCAATGCTAGGCGTGATTGTCTTTTATATTTATAAGATGAGTAATATTAATTCTAATAGCATTACCATCTACGTCTTAGTGGCGCTTTCTATAATTACCGCTGCCTTAATTGGATGCTTATTATTTATGCCATTACAATTCTTAAGAACACATATTATTGTTTCTACTTTAGCGATGACTCTTTCATTTGCGATGCCTGCTCTTAATGCCTTATTAGGCTATGAAGCATTTAGAATTCATGAAGTGGATACCGCTAAAGTATTAAGTGTTATTTCCATGGTCGTTGGTGCAATTTTAGCAGTAGTGATGATAATATTTTTGTTTAATCCAAAAGCGACATATAAGATATATTTAGATAAAAGTGTTGATAAAGATGGTAACGAAGTAATGGCTAGACCTAAGTTTATCCCAATTGCCTTTAATGAGTGGTGGGCCATTATCACTTATATGCTATCTCCATTACCTTTAGTCATTTTAAGTTTTGTGAGCTAGTATGAAAAGCATCGCTAATGTGATGCCACATCAAATCGTTGATGACTATGGAGTGGGTTTATATACAGTTAAAACCACTGATGGTGGTCAATCTTATGATGATGCTTATCTTTATTACAGTGACCTCCTCCCCCACTCATAGAAGATGGGGGCTTCCCACTCAAGAACTCTAATGAATTCAGTATCAATGGGCTATCCCCGAGAGTCCCTCGGTTAAGGATATTTATTAACAAGATAAGGACCATTCTTATTCCTTCTTTTTTGATATTAATCGCCGCATTATAGTCACGGTCATGTCTAGTTCCACATTCTGGACAAACCCAACTCCTTTGATTAAGAGTTAAATCGCTTTTTCGATAGTTACAGCATGAACATAATTGGCTAGAAGGGAAATACTTATCTACTTTAACCAGTTTCTTATTGAGCCAGTTTAGCTTATAGGATAGGTAATTAAGGAAAGTCCCATATCCTAAATCAAAAATAGTTATTCCGAACTTTAAATCAGTTTTCCTCTCACTCATCTTTTTTAAATCTAGATTCTCCACAAAAACATAATCATAAGTGTTAGCGAGTTTTCTACTTACCTTATGAAGAAAATCTTTTCTCTGATTAGCAATGTGTTCATGAAGATTCTTGATTCTCATTAATTGCTTTTGATAATGAGATGAATCTTTTTTCATGCGAGACAACTTTCTTTGTTCTTTGGCTAATTTAGTTAGAGAGTCTTGATAATAAGTAGGCATATCTAAATGGTTACCGTTACTATCAGCAAACAAATGGGCTAAAGAAAAATCTAATCCGATTGAATTATTAGGATCAAGAGATTCCTTAATGTATTCTCCATAGTCTAAGTATTCTTCTTCCCCTAATAAGGAAACATAGTAATATTTACCTTTTCTAGAAACACTGACCATGGTGAATTTAAATGATTCTGGTAGACGACGATGAAACTTGATTTTAACTCTACCCACTTTGGGGATTTGGATATCATCCGCGACGAAACGAATAGAGTTATTTATATTCATGGTCGTATAACCATAATCATTCTTTTTCTTTTTAAATTTTGGGAATTCAGCATTATGTCTAAAGAAATTCATATAGGCATCAAATAAATGGATAACTGTTTGTTGTAATGCAATTGAATCAACTTCTTTTAAATATGGGAATGTTTCTTTATATTCTGGAAGAAGCTTAATTAATTCATATTTATTAATCGTTCTATTCTTATCAGCTTTATATGATTCAATGCACATCGAAAGGAAGTCGTTATAAACCTGACGACAGCATCCTAAAGTCTTCTCAATTAGTTCTTTTTGAGAAGGATTAGGATAGATTCTAAAGCGATAGGATCTTTTAACTGTCTTAATCATACTTATCCTTTCGAAATATAAGAAAAGGGAAATAAATGCTAAATGCATCCATCTTCCCCTTATCCATATTTCCTACTATTATTATATCAACTTGTTGATATAACTACAATACTTTATTCACTATTAATAAAAAATTATACCTAATAGATTAACGAGATGGGACCGCTATGTATTATTAATTCACTCAAATTCATCCTCCACTTGCAGAAGATGGGGGTCTTCTTCGAGAATTCAATAAAAAACGACTCGTTTCTGAGTCGATTTTTATATCTTGTCTTTTGCAAAAGATTAGCGATCCTTATATTGTTTATTGAGGCTACGATATGCTCTTGTAGACATACGAATACGCATTTCTTTGCCATCAACAACGACGGTACGAACTTGAAGATTGGTGTTCCATCTACGACGTGTAGCTCTTAAAGAGTGGGAACGGTTGTTACCGCTTACTGGACCTTTTCCTAATACTGGACAAACTCTTGACATATCATCGTCCTCCTGATTTGTTGCCGATTAATATTATCATAAGATAAAAATCATAGCAACAATAAATTTGTTTTTTAGTGTATCATTGAAAATCAAAATTTTCAGTTAATAAATCACTTATAAAAAAGAGGCTAACAATAATTAACCTCTATTTCATCTACATTTTGACGTTTGGATAACGTTTCTTAAATTCTTCTTTACTTAACAAATTATTGCACTTTTTAAGCATCGCTTGATAGATTTCTCCGTTTCTATCGAACGCTAGATATCTAACATGCCCCTTATTTGTGTAGAACACTAAGGTTCTTTTCTTCTCTGATTGTTCTTTATCGATATACACTACATCGTTGTAGTGGTAATAAGCTTCTTTAAACGCTCTTACTTGCACTAGATACTTGTTTTCAATAACGTAGAAATTACGCACTAAGGAGAGGACTAACATCCCAATACTAGTTAGAACATATAGGATAATAATGAGTATTTGAATAACTCCCCATTTTTGGAAAAGGAAAAGAGTCATACATGATAGGAATAGACCTACCGCGAATAATAGGTCCATTATTATAAAGATTAATATAGTTCTACGACGGTCTACTGGGACTTTCATGCCGTTATTATAACAAGTTAGAATAAAGTATCAAAAATGTTTTTAAACTACGCGTGCGCAGTGTTATAATTTAAGGGAACAAAAAGGAGCATATTATGTCACATAATGTCGTAGCAATGATTCTTGCAGGCGGCAAGGGGACAAGATTAGGTCTTTTGACTAAAAAAATGGCAAAACCTGCTGTCTCTTTTGCGGCTAAATACAGAATTATTGATTTCCCTCTTAGTAACTGTGCTAACAGTGGAATCAATACAATTGGTGTTTTAACCCAATACGAACCAACCATTCTCGATAGTTACATCGGTAATGGTGAAAAATGGGGTTTCAATGGTGTTCATGCTCTCCTCACATCCATTGCCCCGCGTCAAACTGATGAAGGCGCTAACTGGTACAAAGGTACCGCTGACGCTATTACGCAAAACATTGAATTCCTTGATGGTCTATCCCCAGATTACGTCCTGATCCTTTCAGGCGACCACATTTATAAAACGACTTACAACGAAATGATTGACCTCCACGTAGATAGTGGTGCTGATGCCACAATCTCCGTTATCGAAGTTGATCCAAAAGAAGCAAGTCGATTTGGCATTATGGCGGTTGATAAAACTGACCGTATTACCGAATTCCAAGAAAAGCCAAAGAAACCAAAGAGCAATTTAGCCTCAATGGGTGTTTATGTTTTTACTTGGAAAGTATTAAGAAAGTATTTGATTGCCGATAAAGCATTAGATACAAACCATGACTTCGGTGGTGATATTATCCCAGCGATGTTAAACGATGGTTTAAAACTCCAAGCCTATAGATTTAAAGGCTATTGGAGAGACGTTGGTACATTAGATTCTTTACACGAAGCTAATATGGACGTCGCTCTTGATAGAAGTGATTTACATTTCCATGGTGATAGAAGCACCAGAATCTATACCGAAGATACATATTCTTTACCACATTATTTAGGTAGAGAAGCCTCAATTAAATCTTCGATTTGTAACCAAGGCGCGATTGTCTTAGGTAATGTTAATTCTTCTGTTATTTCTAATGAAGTCTTAATTGAAGAAGATGCAGTTGTTGACCGCTGTGTAGTCATGGAAGGTTCCGTGATTAAACGTGGCGCTAAAGTCTATAACGCAATCGTCGCCCCTAATACCACAATTGAAAGTGGTGTAGTGGTTAACGCTAATAGTAAAGAAATTGCCTTAGTCGGCGGAAAGGTGTCTCACTAATATGGCAAAAGTCTATGGTTTTTGTAATTTACATGATGCTCCTTCATTAGGCAAGCTCACTGAAAAACGTCCAATTGGTACAGTCTCTTTCTTAGGAAGATATGGCTTAATGGACTTCACATTATCAAACTTCTCTAACTCTGGTATTGATAATGTTGGTATCTTAGTGGACCGTCATCTCCACTCTGTGGTTTCTCACGTTAGAGATGGTTCTATTTGGGTCAACAATACCAAAACCGGTAACCAAAGAATTTTCTATAACGAAAACGTTCCAAGTAGAAAATTTAATACCGATGTTAATAACCTATTATCTAATAGATTACACTTTGAAGATATTGATGCAGACTACGTTGTCGTAGCCCCAGCTTTCTTCTTAATGTCAATCGACTTTAGAGATTATATTGAAAAACATATCGAATCAGGTCGTGAAATTTCTCTTATCTATAAGAGAGTGAAGAACGCTAAAGAGGAATTCTTAAACTGTGATGTTATCAAAACAGAAAACAAATTAGTAAAGAACTTCTCCATTAATATGGGCACCGCTAAAGAAGCGATGATCTCTTTAGAAATCTTCATCTTCAATTACAGAACATTCTGTCAACTTGTTAACAAAACAAGAGAAATCTCTACCTTATTTAATATTCGTGATTTAGTCAATTACTGTGCGACGAACGGCTTATATGAAGTCAATGCCTTCTCATTTGATGGTTATGTCGCTCCAATCTTAGACTTTGACTGCTTTGTTAAATACTCCATGGAACTCTTATCTTATGAAGTCAGAAAACAACTCTTCAAAGAAGATTGGCCAATTTATACAACCACACACAATACTCCTCCAGCCTTATATGGTGAAAAGGCTAACGTTAGTAATTCATTCATTTCTAACGGTTCAACAATTAAAGGCACTGTGATTAATTCCATCCTTTCCCGTGATGTCATCGTAGAAGAAGGCGCGGTTGTCAAAGACTGCATTCTCTTCAGTGGCACTAAAGTGGGTAAAGGTAGTCATCTCCAATATGTTGTCGCGGATAAGAAAGTCCAAATTAAAGAAATTAGAGATGTCGCTGGTGAAGAAGATCACTACATGTATATAAGTTTTGGAGCTAATATCTAACATGAAAATAGTAATGGTTGCCAGTGAGGCCCGTCCTTTCTGTAAGACGGGTGGTCTTGCTGATGTCGTTTATTCTCTTTCTAAAGAATTAGTAAAAATGGGGGAAGAAGTTTCCGTATTTTTACCTTTCTACGATTCAATTCGCCGCCAAATATCAGATAAAGCTTTAAAGAAAACCGCCTCTTATAAGACACACATGTCTTGGCGTAAGCAAAACGTTGATGTCTATTCGTTAGTCAATGAAGGCATCACTTATTACTTTATTGAAAACCAACAATATTTTGAAAGAGGCCATATTTATGGTGACTTTGATGATGGTGAACGCTTTGCGTTCTTTACCGTCGCTGTTAAGCAGTTCTTATTAAGTAAACGCGCTCGTCCAGACATCATTCATGTCCATGACTGGCAAGCCGGTATGCTTCCATGTATCTTACGTGTGGATGAAGAATGCAGAGAAAAATTTGCTAAAACCAAATTTGTTTTCACCATCCATAATCCCGCCTTCCAAGGCTTAATGCCTAAATTCACTTTAGGTGATTTCTATAACTTAACTGATGAATATTTTGATAACGGTTCAGTCCGTTTCAAAGATCAAGTATCCACCTTAAAAGCGGGTATTGTTTATTCTAATAAAATCACAACTGTTTCCCCAACCCATCATCTAGAACTCTTAACTCCTGAAGGGGGTATGGGTCTAGATAGTGTTCTCCGTTATAGAGAATGGGACTTCTCTGGCATCTTAAACGGTATCGACTATTTAGAATTTAATCCTGAAACTGATAAACAAATCGCACAAGAATATACCGCGAAGAACTTAGTCAGCGGTAAGAAAGCTAATAAGGAAGCTTTATGCTATCAATATGGCATTAAGAATCCTAAAGCTCCTTTGTACGCATTAGTGACACGTATTACTTGGCAAAAAGGTTTTGATATCATCTTCCCCGCGGTTGAAGAATTAATCGCTAGAGGGGCGAATATCTTTATGCTCGGTAGTGGTGAACATCAATACGAACAAAAGTGGGAAGAATTAAAGAGAAGATACCCAGACCGTATTGGTTTATTTATCGGCTATAGCGATAACCTCGCGCATAAAGTCTACGCTGCGAGTGACTTCTTTATCATGCCATCTTTATTTGAACCATGTGGCTTAGGTCAAATGATTGCCCAAAGATATGGTTCACTTCCAATTGTTCGTAGAACAGGTGGCTTAAAAGATAGTGTTATTTGTTATGACGGAAATAACGCTGAAACAAGTAACGGCTTTGGCTTTGATGCCTATAGTGCTTATGAGATGACTAGAACATCTCATTATGCATTTGATGTCTATAACAACAAGAAATTGCTTCATCAATTGATGAAAAATGCAATGAATACTGATAATTCATGGTTGAAGAGTACCTTAGAATACATTAAACTTTATAAGACGTTACTTACTAAGTAACTCTCTTAAAGGAGTATGTATTATGGGATTCAATCATCGTGAAATCGAAGCCAAGTGGCAAAAGTATTGGGAAGATAATAAAACATTTAAGACTGACGTTTATGATTTTAGTAAGCCTAAATTCTATGCGTTAGATATGTTCCCTTATCCAAGTGGTGTGGGTTTACACGCTGGTCACCCAGAAGGCTATACCGCCACTGATATCGTTTGTCGTATGAAAAGGATGCAAGGCTATAATGTCCTTCACCCGATGGGCTACGACTCTTTTGGTTTACCCGCGGAACAATACGCCATTCAAACAGGTAATCACCCGGAAGGTTTTACTCAAAAGAATATTGCATACTTCACAAAACAACTAAAAGAACTCGGTTTTGACTATGACTGGGATAGAGTCATCGCCACAAGTGATCCATCTTTCTATAAATGGACCCAGTGGATCTTTAAAGGCCTCTTCTTAGATGGCTACGCTAAATACATTGATATGCCAGTTAACTGGTGTGAAGAACTCGGTACTGTTTTAAGTAACGATGAAGTTATTGATGGTAAGAGTGAACGTGGTGGCTATCCTGTTATTAGAAAGAACCTCAAACAATGGGTTATTGATCAACCAAAATTTGCGGAACGCTTATTAGAAGGTTTAAATAGAATTGATTGGCCAGAATCTACTAAAGAAATCCAAAGAAACTGGATTGGTAAATCTATCGGCGCGGAAATCAAATTCCAAGTCGCTGATAGTAACGAATCATTTATTGTCTTTACTACACGCGCGGATACATTATTTGGTTGCACATACTGTGTCTTATCTCCAGAACACGCTTTAATCAAAAAGATTATGAGTAAAGAACAAGAGAAAGATGTTCTTGCTTATATTGAAGCCGCTAGTAAGAAGAGTGAAATTGAAAGAACATCAACTTCTAAAGATAAGACTGGTTGCTTTACTGGTGCTTATGCGATTAACCCTGCAAACAATAAGAGAGTCCCAATTTATATTTCTGATTATGTTTTAGCAAGCTATGGTACAGGCGCTATTATGGCGGTCCCTGCTCACGATAGCAGAGACTATGCTTTCGCTAAAAAATATGGTTTAGATATCATCCAAGTCTTAGAAGGTGGAGATATCTCTAAAGAAGCTTATGAAGAAGATGGCTTACACATCAATAGTGGTTTCCTCGACGGTTTAAACAAAGAAGACGCTATTAATAAGATGATTAATTTCTTAAAAGAAAAAGGCATCGGTGAACAAAAAGTTAACTATAAATTTAGAGAATGGGTCTTTGCTAGACAAAGATACTGGGGTGAACCAGTTCCTGTCGTTCATCTTGATGATGGCACAGTCCACGCTTTAGATGATGATGAATTACCACTCGTTTTACCAGAACTAGATGACTATAAAGGTCATAACGGTCAAGCACCATTAGAAAACGCTAAGGAATGGAAAGAATATAACCATAACGGAATCCATGGTAAACGTGAAACATCCACAATGCCAGGTAGTGCGGGTTCTTCTTGGTATTTCTTAAGATATGTTGATCCACATAATGATAAAACATTCTGCGATAAGAAATTAGCAGATCACTGGCTACCTGTTGACTTATATATCGGTGGTCCAGAACACGCAGTTGGTCACTTAATCTATTCTCGTATTTGGACTAAATATTTATATGACAAAGGCTATATCAGCTTTGATGAACCTTTCCAAAAACTCGTTCACCAAGGCATGATCTTAGGTAGTAATAACATTAAGATGGGTAAACGTTATCCAGAATTTGTTGTTAACCCAAGCGATATAGTCGCTCAATATGGCGCGGATACATTACGCTTATATGAAATGTTCATGGGTCCACTTGAAGCAAGTAAACCATGGTCTAATCAAGGTGTGGAAGGCGCGCATAAATTCTTAGAAAGAGTCTACCGTATTATTATTGAAAATAATATTGTTAGTGAAGAAGACACTCCAGAACTTGATTTAGTTTATAACCAAACAGTGAAGAAAGTAAGCGAAGACTTCGCTAATCTATCATTCAATACCGCGATTAGCCAAATGATGATTTTCATCAATGAAGTCTATCGCGTAAATAAACTCAGCAAGAAATACGCTGAAGGATTTGTTAAACTCATCTCTTGTATTTGCCCTCACCTTGGTGAAGAAATGTGGGAGTTACTTGGCCACAATGAAACAATCGCTTTCGCGGAATGGCCAAAGTACGACGAATCCAAATTAGCGCTTAACACCATTAAGATGGGTGTTTCCGTTAACGGTAAAGTGAGAGGCGAACTTGAAATCGCTAAAGATGAAGATGATGAAGTAGTGAAAGCCGCAGCTTTAGCCCTTGAAGGTGTTAAACGTAACATCGAAGGTAAAGAAATCAAAAAGATCATCGTTGTTAAAAACCGTATCGTTAATATCGTGGCTATCTAGGAGAAGATATGAACATTTGTTTTGATGTTGGTAATTCCACAATTGGGATTGGTGTTTATGATAATAACGTTCTTAAAGAAAGAATGTCCTTTAACACTGATGTTAAATTAACAGAAGATGAATTCTATCACTTGTTTAAAAACAATATTAATGAATTAAATATCAACTTAAATGATGTTAAAAACATCATCTATTCTTCTGTTGTCCCTCAAATCAATTTATCAATCTTAAATGCTTTAAAAAGCTTAATAAATATAGAACCAATCTTAATTGGTCCAGGTACTAAAACAGGTTTATCTATTAAAGTTGATAATCCTAGTGAAATCGGTAATGACTTAATCGCCGATTTAGTGGGCGCGAAAGAGAAATTTGGTTATCCATGTATCATCGCTGATTTAGGTACCGCTAGTAAGATTCTCTTATTAGATAAGTCAGGTACATTTGTATCTTGCCTTATTATGCCTGGTCTGACCTTAAGTGCGGAGTCCCTCTCAAATAAAGCGGCCCTCCTACCAGAAGTTAGTTTAATCGCTCCTAAATCAATTTTAGCGAAGAACACATTAAGTTCTATGAACGCTGGTATCACATATGGCCACGCTGATATGATCTTAGGCTTAATTAATCGTATCGAAAAAGAAATCGGCTACCCATGTAAGCATATTCTTACAGGTGGTGGTGCAGTTTACGTTAAGGAAATTCTTGGTGACAGTTTCATCTATGATAAAAATCTCAATCTAGATGGGCTCAATATCATCGTTAATAAGAATATTAAGAAGGAGTAGTTATATGGAAAAAGAATTTTACAAAAAGCTTACTGCTTCCTATGAAGCGGAAATGATGGAAAATTTGAAAAAGTTCGTCGCTATTGATTCCACTTATGATGAATCAACCGTTGATGAAGATAATCCATTCGGTAAAGGTGTTTCCAAAGCCTTACAGTTTATCGCTGAACTAGCTAGAAAGGATGGCTTTATTGTAAATAACTATGGTAACTACGTTGTTGAAATCTTAACTAATGAATTAGATAAAAACATTACCATTATGGCCCACGCTGATATTGTTCCAGTAGGAACAGGTTGGCCTCAAGATCCATTTACTATCTTAGAAAAAGATGGCTTCTTATATGCCCGTGGTGTCGCTGATGATAAAGGCCCATTACTTTCTTGTTACTATGGCTTAAAAGCCTTAAGAGATAATAACTTACTTGGTAACTACCAAGTGAGATTCTTAGTGGGTGGTAATGAAGAACGCGGCTCTGCTTGTATGGAACATTATTTCCATACTTTAAAAAAGAAACAACCAACATATGGTTTCTCCCCTGATAGTGCTTATCCACTTACTTACGCTGAAAAAGGCATCATTGGCTTTAAAGTTAAAAAGAATATTAAATTCCCTGAAGTTAAATATATTAAGGGTGGTGTAGCGAGTAACGCTGTTATTGAAAAGTGTGAAGTGCTTCTTAAAGAAGACCTTAACTTTATCTCTTATTTAAATAATAAAGAAGCAGATTATTCTTACCTCGCTAAAGGGGAAGAAATGTTATTAACATTCAATGGTGTAGCCGCGCATGGTTCTATCCCATGGATGGGTAAAAACGCGGCTTTAGACGCTATTAAATATTTAGGCGAATATTATAAAAACGCTGACTTTGTTAAGTTATACGAATTATTAAATGACCCAAGAGGTGCAGGTGTTAATGCCACTGCTAATAGTGAGAATATGGGTACTAACTCCCTTAATGTTGGTATCATCTCTTATGAAAATGAAGAATTAGAAGTCACTGTTAACTACCGTCACGTTGAAACCGTGAAAGCGGAAGATATGATTAATAACATTAAAGAAGCCTCTAAACCATTTGAAATTGAAGTGGAAGGTATTTCTCCAATTCTCTTCTATCCCAAGGATAGTCCACTTATTACAACCTTATTAAATGTCTATCAAGAAGAAACTGGAGACTATGAAACACAAATCATCGCTTCTGGTGGTGGTACATACGCTAAAGAAGCGGATAATGTCGTGGCCTTTGGTATGGAATATCCAGGTCATGATCCTCGTATGCATGGTGTTAATGAAAATACCAAGAGAGAATATCTCGTTGAATCTATGGGAATCTATGCTCATGCCATCGTTGATTTAGGGAAACTAATTAAGTAATGAGAACAAAATATAAACCTTGGGCTAAACCATATATCGAAGAGCACACAGAAGTGATGTGTCCTTTTGATAACATTAATAATTGTAAAAATTATTATTTAGAAATTGGTTCTGGCAAAGGTCAATTCTTAGTCAATATGGCTAAAAACCATCCTGATAATTTCTTTATCGGTATGGAACGTAATGTCACATGCGCTGGCTTTACTGCTAAAAAACTCGTGGAAGGTGAAATCACTAACGCTAAGCTCGTTTACGCTGATGCAGGACAAGTCTTACCATCCATCGAAGCAGAATCAGTGGAAGGAATTTTCCTTAATTTCTCTGACCCATGGCCAAAGAAAAGACACGCGAAAAGAAGGTTAACTTCTGACTCATTCTTAGGACAGTATTATCGTATCCTAAAAAGAGGGGCAAAACTCATTTTTAAAACCGATAATTATGATCTATTCACATACTCATTAGAGATACTAGAAAACTCAACGTTCAAACTAGTGGAGGCTAACTATTCATATGATGGAAAAGATCCTTTTGATGAGATTACAGAATATGAAGCTAGTTTCCGTGAAGAGGGCCAACCAATATATCGCTTAATCTTGGAGAAGTTATGATTGCTAAATATGGATTAATTAATCATTTTGATAAAATTAACGCTTATCTAAGTGTCATTTTTGATGAGCTTCCAAAGAACTTATTACCTAAGCAAGATGGCGACCTACTTATCTATGAAAAGAACGATAAAATTTATCGTATCGATATCTTCAATTTAAAGAAGTATGTCAAGATTAAATTCAAAGGTTTAATCACTTTACCTAACTATGAATTAATTGCCATATTAAATGGCTATTTAGGTAAATATGACATCATGCTCCTTAGTAAAGATGAATCAGGCTTCTATATTGCAAAAGAAGATAACCTTTACAAAGTAAAAGTTAAAAAAGATACCTTAGTGGCTAACGGCTCATTTGTTAAAGAAGATCGAGTGGCTACCTTTAAGGATTTAGATATAAACGAAGAAGAAAAAGAAATCGTCTTAGATGATGAAATAAACGATGACGATTTAAATAAAGATTTTTTCCAAATGGAGGAAAGAGAAATATGATGGAAGTAGAACTTAAAAAAGCCGGTAAGATCTCCCGCTTAACAAACAAAACATTTAATTTTCCTAAAGAATTAGGGGAAGGATTCTACAGTGCGAATTACTTTTTAAAGAGCCGTAAGATTGTTAGTGAAAACCTTCAAGGACACATTGTCACCATGCAGTGGTTCCAAAGAAGAGATAACTCAATGCTATGCGGCATTGATGAAGCAATCGCTATTCTTCATACTTTCGCTGTTCATCCAGAAGAATTATTAATTGAAGCCTTAAATGATGGTGATATTATCCAGGCTAATGAACCAGTTTTAAAAGTGACTGGTACTTATGAAAATTTCGGCTTTTTAGAATCCGTTATTGATGGTGTCTTAGCACGTAGAAGTAGTGTAGCCACTAACGTTAAAGAAGTGCTTGATGCTGCAGGTGATACACCAGTCTTCTCCATGGCGGATAGACAAGATGATTATCTCACCCAAGTCGGTGATGGTTACGCCACATATGTTGCGGGTATTAATAGAGTATCTACTGACGCTCAAGGCTTATGGTGGGGTGGTAAAGGTATGGGCACAATGCCACATGCTTTAATCCAAATATGTGGTGGTGATATTTGTAAAGCCGCTGATTGCTATTTAGCAAGTTTCCCAGATGAACAAGTCACAGCCTTAATTGACTATCATAATAACGTTGTTAGAGATACATTAATCATCGCTAAACATTTAGGTCATAAATTAAGAGGCGTTAGAGTGGATACATCCAAATCCTTAATCGACCATTATTTTGATGACAAAGACACCAGTGGTTTTGATCCTCATGGTGTTTGTAAAGAACTCATCATCGCTTTAAGAAAAGCCTTAGATGATAATGGCTTCAACTATGTTGGTATTACTGTTTCCTCCTCATTCAACGCTCAAAAGATTAGAGAATGGAAGAAATTAGGCGTACCTGTTACTATGTATGGTGTAGGCACATCTTTTGTTAATAATATGACATGTGGCTTTACTGGTGACTTAGTTATGCTTGACGGAGAGCCTCAAGCTAAAGAAGGCCGCGCTAATTATAAAAACGATAAATTAAAGAAAGTTCCTTATCCAATTTATTAGTTATGATCTACGAAGCGAAAGAATTTACATTAAAGAATGGTTTAAAGGTAGTGATTAAAACTCCTGAGATTTCTGATGCTCGTAATTTATTAGATTCGATTATCAATGTCTCTGCAACTAGTGATTTTATCACTAGCTTACCAGAAGACTATCAACCTTATCTAGATGATATATCTAAAGAAGAAGCTTTTATTGAAGGCAATAGAAAAAGCCCAAATAGTTATTTATTTGCCGTCTATCATAATGACAAAATCATTGGTAACTGTTTCTTAAGTTTCTTTGGCAACATTAAAACTAGACATAGAGGCACAATAGGTATTGCCATTACTAATGAATATAGAGGTATGGGTATTGGTTCAATCTTGTTTGATGAAATGATTAATATCGCTAAAAATAGAAGTGGAGTAACCCAATTAGAATTAGGAGTCATCAAAAATAACGAAGCCGCTAAACGCTTATATACATCTAAAGGCTTTGTTAAAACTGGCGAAACTCCAAGAGCGTTACGTCTTCCGAACGGGCAATATCTTGATGAAGAAATGATGATGCTAATGCTGAAATAAATGATGAGCCTCGTTGCTCATTTTTTATATTGTTCAGCAATTTAATGCGATTTAATCAAAATAAAATGACAATGTGGTAAAAATTGGAATTGAACTCCAAAAAATACCATGATATATTTTAGACGGGGGTAATAAGCCATGATTAATAGAACAATACTATCAAAAATTGAATTATCTGTGAAAAGTAGACCAGTGACACTTATCACGGGCGCTAGACAGGTTGGCAAATCCACATTAGCTAAACTATTTATTGAAAAAGGTTTTAAATATGTCTCTCTTGATAATTATCAGGAAAGAGATATGGCCAGAAATGATCCGAAGATGTTTTTACAAACCCATCCTTGGCCTTTAATCATCGATGAAATTCAAAAAGCCCCTGAACTCTTCGATGTCCTTGAAGAAATCGTTAATGAAGAGAAGATGAAGAATGAGCATAATTACGGCATGTACATCATCACCGGTTCTCAAATGTACCACCTGATGAAAGGCGTAACTGAATCAATGGCGGGGAGAATATCAATTATTCATATGTCACCTCTTTCAAGAAGCGAAACGCTAAATAGAGAAGAGCCACCGTTTGATTTTAATTTAGCTAATATCGCCAAAAGAGCAAATGAAAATCCTCTATCAGTTAAAGATTTTTTTAAGAGTATTGTTAAAGGCTTTTATCCAGAATTATATAGCAATGAATTACTAACCACAGATGAGTTTTATTCCGATTATGTCGAAACATATATCGAAAGAGATGTTTCTGAAATCATTAATGTTAAAGATAAATATGCTTTTAGAAGATTCATGGAGTTGCTCGCTTCGTTGACTGGAGAAGAACTCGTTTACGATAACATTGCTAAACTAATCGGCGTTGATATTAAGACAGTACAATCATGGATATCAATCTTGTTGGCGGGTGACATAATTTATTTATTAGAACCATACAATGAATACTCAATAACTAAAAGGATTGTAAAAAGACCAAAACTATATTTCTCAGATACTGGTCTTGCTTCCTTTTTAGCGAAAGTAAACTCCCCAGAAACACTACAATCAAGTTTTTTGTGCGGTAGATTTGTAGAAACTTATATAGTTAATGAATTACGGAAGAGTTACTTAAATAATCGTAAAAATCCTAACTTCTATTATTATCGCGATACTAGAATGAACGAGATTGATTTAATCATAATCAATGACGGAAAGTTGCATAGGGTTGAGTGCAAGACAGGAATCAATTTCAATTTGAGCGCTGTTAAGGCATTCAAACAAGTCGAAGAAACAAATTACAAAATATCAACATCACTCATCATATGTAATACCGATATCATGTATCCACTAGGCGATGATATCTATGTTGTTCCTCTTGCAGGAATATAGCCGTAATTCTTTACTTTATTAGTCATTGTAAAAGAAAATTACATCGCACAGTTTCTATAAGTAACATAGTTAACTGTGCTTTTTTAGTGTATGTAAAGCAAAATTGACATAGAAAATTATTGACATGATATATGCGATAGTTATAGATTTAGAGCATGTTTTTTCAAGTGAGGAAATGACTATGACTAAGGAAGAAATTAAAACAATAATTAAAGAAAATAACATCTCATACATCAGAATGCAGTTCACTGATATGTTAGGTGATATCAAAGCGGTGGAAATACCCGCTAGTAGAATCGATGATGCCTTAAACAATAAGATCATGTTTGATGGCTCATCTATTGAAGGATTCGTCCGTATTAAAGAAGCAGATATGTATCTTCATCCAGATTTAGATACATTCTTAGTCTTGCCATTCGAAGATAGTTCTATCGGTGGTGTAGCAAGATTCATTTGTGATGTTTATATGCCTGATGGCACACCATTCATTGGTGATCCGCGTTATATTCTTAAAAAAGAAGTCAAGAAGATGAACGAAATGGGCATTGAAACCATGTATGTTGGTTTTGAACCAGAGTTTTATCTCTTTAAGTTAAATGCTGATGGTAGTGTTTCCACTAACTGCAGCGATAGAGCGGGCTATTTTGATTTATCTCCATTCGATGGTGGTGAAGATGTCAGAAGAGAAATAGCTCTTATGTTAGAAAAGATGGGCTTTGAAGTCCAAGCTAGCCACCACGAAGTTGGTCCTGGTCAAAATGAAATCACTTTCAAATATACCGATGTTATTTCCGCTTGTGATAGAGTCCAAACATTCAAGCAAGTCGTTAAAATGATTGCGAGAAAAAATGGCTATTTAGCAAGCTTCATGCCAAAACCTCTTAATAAACAAGCAGGTAATGGCATGCACACTAACTGCTCCTTATTCTCTAAAGAGAAAGGTGACTTATTCTTTGATCCAAAAGCACCTATGGAATTAAGTACAATGTGTGAAAAATGGATTACAGGTGTTCTTAGTCACGCTAGAGAATTATCTTTATTAACTAATCCAATTGTTAATTCATATAAACGTTTAGTCAGTGGCTATGAAGCCCCAATCTATGCTTGTTGGAGTGACGCTAATAGAAGTTCATTAGTGAGAATCCCAGCCGCTAGAGGCTTAGCGACAAGAACAGAATTTAGAAACGTTGACCCATGCGCTAATCCATATCTCGCTTTAGCGGGTATCTTAGCCTGTGGTTTAGAAGGTATTAAAAACACTAATGAAAAAGATATCATTCCACCTGTTAAAGATAACTTATTTGATTTAACTGATGATGAAATCAAAGCAAGAAAAATTACTTGCTTACCAGAAACATTACATGCGGCTATTGAAGACTTCAAAAATAGTAGTATCTTAAAAGAAGTTTTAGGAACACACTTGTTCCCAAAATATATCGAAGCTAAAGAGAAGGAATGGAAAGAATACCATACCACTGTTAGTGAATTCGAATTAAAGAAATATTTAGGTAGATAATAATGTGCGGAATTGTTGGTGCAGTGGGCTTGATTAGCCCAAAAGAATATGTCGCTAAAGGCTTAAAGATGCTTGATTACCGTGGATATGATTCCGCTGGTATCGCCTACTTTAATAGTGGCATCAAGATCTATAAAGATGTTGGTAGTGTGGAACACCTAATGACCATTGTTCCTCCAGAAATCAAAACCAATATCATGATTGGCCATACAAGATGGGCCACTCATGGGGCACCAACTAAACTAAATACCCATCCTCATATTTCGTATAACCAACGTATCTGCTTAGTGCATAATGGGGTCATTGAAAACTATATTGAACTTAAAAAGTTCCTTTTAAATAAGAACTATAGTTTTTATGGGGAAACTGACTCAGAAGTCGTCGCTAATTTACTTGAATACTATTACTTAGAGTATGGAGATATCGTAGAAACTATCAAAAAGGTCATGTCAGAGATTAAAGGTAGCTATGCTATTACATTCTTCACCGATGATATAAAAGACACTCTATACGTCTTAAAAAACGCCTCTCCTTTAGTGGTGGGCCTTGGTAAAGGATTTAATCTCGTGGCCTCTGATGCCTCCCCAATGATTGAATACACTAATGAGTTTATCGAACTTGAAGATAAAGAATTTGGCTATATCACTAATGATAAAGTCGCCATCTTTAACAAAGCGGGCAAACCAATTGATAAACAAGCCATCCATAAGGATGTGGAATTAATCTCTCATGATTTGAAAGGCTATCCTCACTATATGCTCAAAGAGATAGAGGAGATACCCCAAACCGTTAATAGATTAATCAATACCTATTTCCAAAAAGGTAAATATCAATTTGATAAAAACTTATTAAAAGATTTAGAAGAATCTGATCACATCATCTTTATTGCCTGTGGTACTTCTTATCACGCTGGTTTAGTGGGTGGCCGTTATTTAGAAAAATATAACAAATCTACAAGTAGATTCATCGCTTCTGAATGGGCCTTCCATCCTACTTATCCAGGGGCTAAACCATTTATTATTATGATTTCTCAGTCTGGTGAAACCGCTGACTTAATTCACTGTTTGAAAATCGTTAAAGAACATAACTTAAAGAATTTAATTATCACCAATACTGGTGGTTCCACTTTAGATAGAAACTGTATGTATTCTCTTCTCCTCCATAGTGGGGTTGAAGTCTCAGTAGCTTCCACTAAAGCATATGTGGCCCAAGTTACCTTACTAGCGATGCTTGCTGGTGCTTTAGGCAATGATAAACAAGTGGTTGAAGACTTAAGAAACTGTCTTGATGTAGTACATGGCATTCAAGATCACTATAAGACTTTAATCATGAAAGTCGCTGAAGAAATAAAAGATCAGAAATCAGTATTCTTCCTTGGAAGAAGCTTTGACTATTTCTTATCCTTAGAAGCTTCTTTAAAGCTCAAAGAAATCAGTTATATCCATAGTGAAGCTATCCCAGGTGGAGAACTTAAACATGGTCCAATTGCTTTAATAGAAAAAGGTATCCCAGTTATCGTCTTTATTACTGACCCAGATACCGCTTCATCTATGAGAGGCAATATCGAAGAAGTAAAAACTAGAGGGGCAAAAGTCTATACAATTGCCACAAAGAGTTTATATCGTTCAGAAGATACGATGATGGTGGAAGACTATGCCTATTACTTAAGTAGTGTCGCTATTGCGTCAATTGCGTTCTATTTAGCATATTATGTTGCCCTGGCTAAGGGCTTAAATGTTGATAAGCCAAGAAACCTCGCTAAGAGTGTGACTGTGGAATAATATAGAAAGGTCACTAATGTGACATTTCTTTTTAATTATTTGTTATCATACAGCGCATATATGATAGTCCTAATAATATAAGTATTTTATATATTTTCTTTATGTCAGTAATATAGAGCTATGTTTATTAGTAAAAGCGCTGAACATAAAGAACTTAAGAATAACATTCTTGCTTTAGCTTCAGAAGCCAATAAAGCCAAGAAAAAAGATAGCAGTGTGATAAACGCTACAACAGGCATGCTCAAAAATGAGGATGGCTCTTTGTATGAGTTTGAAAGCGTTAAATCAGCGATTAAAGATTTAAATGTTAGTGAAAAGTTTGCCTATGTTAATTCCACAGGTACACCTAAATACGCTGAAGCCGTTCTTTTATCAATCTTTGGAAAATACTTAGAAGAAGTGAAAAAAGAATGCTATATCGACTGCTTAGCAACTCCTGGTGGTAGTGGCGCACTTAATCTCACGTTCACTAATTATGTTGAAAGAGGTGAAACTGTCTTATTACCAAACCATATGTGGGAGAATTATCTCTCATATGGAGTGGAAATGGGCTTTAACAGTGCGACTTATTCTTTATTTGATGAAAATGGTAACTTTGATATCGAAGACTTAAAACATAAAGTCATAAATTTAAAACATACACAAAACAAGATATTAATTTTGATTAACGATCCATGTGAGAATCCCACTGGTTTTTGCATGAAAGAAAAAGACTATGATGCCTTAATAAATATCGCTAGAGATAATCCAAACACCAACTTCATCTATTTAATGGATGTCGCTTATTTTGATTTTTATAATGTTGATTCAAATATCATTAAAAAGAGATACGCTAAGTTTAAAGATATCCCAAACAACGCTTTAGCGTTATTTGTCTTTTCGGGTTCTAAATCTTTTGGTTTATATGGCCTTAGAATAGGAGCGCTTTGTGCCCTTTCTAAAGATGAAGAAGAAATCAAAGATTTTAAAAGAGTTAGTAGTTTTTCATGCCGAGCGAAGTGGTCGTCATCTTCAACTCTAGGAATGAGTATTATTGAAAAACTAGTGCTTAATGAAGAATATATCTCTTCATATGAAGAAGAAATTAAAACAGTCTGTGCGATGTTAGAAGAAAGAAGTATTGCCTTTTTAAAAGCAGCAAAAGAAGTGGGACTAGAAACATTACCTTATGAAAAAGGTTTCTTCATCTGTGTTCCTTCTAAAGATCCAGAAAGATTGATGAACGAACTACAAAAAGATGGAGTGTACGCTATAAGCACCCATAGTGCACTTCGTATTGCCTTGTGCGCTATAAATAAAAGTGAAGCTAGTAGACTTCCAAAGTTAATAAAAAATCATATTTAAACTAGTTATACAATCAATCGTTATTAGTTAAAATAAAGAAAATAGAGGTTTTTTATATGTTTGCTTTAATAATTGTTTTTTCCATAATCGATTTGGTAGTTGGCATTGTTGTTACTATTAGTTACATAGCTACTCCTTTGTGGTATGTTGGCCCAGCAATAATTCTTTCCAGTTTGGCAATGATGTGGCTAGCCGGTGGCGCACACGCAGCCTATCGTAGAGATGAGAAAGTAAGGAAAGGAATAGATTATCTTGGTTTAGAGTATAAAGCTGAGCAAGAAAGATTCCTCCAGGCTCTATGTAACAAGTTAAACGTTTCATATGATGAGATAAAAGGGATTGCAGACATAGAAGCAATTAATTCCAAAAAAGACGTCTCGCTTGATGAATTACCATGCGGTTCGAAAGTTGTACTAAAAGTTGCAAAGGAATACGGAGATGGTCAAATTTTCAAGCCTGGAACAGTTGGCGTAATTATCTCTCACTTAAATGGTGAAAATGATTGGCAGATTATGGTGATAGATGGCAATGGCAATGATTGCTCACTATCTTGCGAAGAATACGAGATTGAAAACTACTATTTATATCAGTACAAAAAATCTATCTTCTTGAAAAACTATAAGGATGAGTTAGAAGAAGAAATAAGAAAGAAAGAAAATGCAGAATAATCACTCTGCATTTTTTATAATTTCATTACTTGGTATTTCTTTAGAAATAATAAACATTAATAAGACCGCTAAATAGATGCCTGTTAAAGGAATAATGGAATACATTTCCATACCTTTACCGACTAAGACACCAATCACTATACCGATAATAAATGTGGCAATAATGCTAGCGTAGATAGCGATTACTTTACCCTTACCTTCCGCAATACTGACAGACAACAAACGAATGTTATTTGTGCACATTGTGGATGTATAGCGATAGCCCAAACAGCGGCGGAAAGCCTCAAACTGCATCGCGCCAACTATTGAAAGGAGAGAAACCGAAACGATGTCCCAAACCTCTGTTTTAGGGCATAAACCGGCAACTACATAGATAACAATGAGTGAGGCAAGAGCAATATGCGCTTGATATTTACATTTCCTCAGTAATCCAGCAATCACACAGCCAATAATAAAGAAGATGATTGGAAGCAAGAATGCTAGCTTAAACTCACCATTAGTTAAGTTAATAAAAAACTTAATAAGGTTACCAGTTTGCATCGTAGCGAATACGCCGCCTCTATAAATAAACGTATAGGCATCAGTAAAGCCACCCGCAAAGGTTAATAGTAGGGCGCTAATTAGTGAGATGATATTTCTTTTGTTCATTGTTTATTTCCTTTAAACGAATTTTTAATTAATCCTAGGAATAAAGGATGAGGCTTATTTGGTCTAGATTTAAATTCAGGATGGAACTGGACACCAATATAATATTTAAGATTTGGTAATTCAACAGTCTCGACGATGAATCCGTCAGGAGAAGTACCACCAATTACTAAGCCATTAGCCTCAAAGAGGTCTTTATATTCATTGCTAAATTCGTAGCGGTGTCTATGTCTTTCACTAATGAGGTCTTGGCCATACCATTCATGTAAGACAGTACCTTTTCTAATCTTGCATGGATAAGCACCTAAACGTAACGTACCACCTTTATCAATGTGGTCATTTTGACCAGGCATAAAGTTGATAACTTTGTTTGTTGTATATTCATCAAATTCACCGGAGTTTGCATCCTTTAAACCACAAACATTTCTCGCAAATTCAATAACGGCAATTTGCATACCTAAACAAATACCTAAATAAGGAATGTTATTCTCTCTAGCGTATTTAGCGGTGGTGATCATTCCTTCAATGCCACGGTTACCAAAACCACCTGGAACGATAATGCCATCAACATCCTTAAATAATGTTGGAGCGTTTTCTTCGGTAATTGTTTCTGAAGAAATCCAGTGAATCTTAATATGAGTGTTATAGTGATAACCAGCATGTCTAAGAGCTTCTGCGACTGATAAATAGGCATCGTGGAGTTCCACATATTTACCCACTAAAGCGATATGAGTGTAGTATGGTCTGGCTTTAATCTTAGCGACCATTTCAGACCAGTCTTTTAAATCAGGTTCTTTGGTTTTAAGACCTAATTCACGGCAAACAACTGTGGAGAAGTTGCTCTTTTCAAGCATCAAAGGTGCTTCGTAGAGGTTTGGCAATGTTAAGTTTTCAATGACACAATCTCTTTTGACATTACAGAATAAACTAATCTTTTCAAATATTGCTTCTTCAAGAGGTTCATCACATCTTAGGATGATGATGTTAGGATTAACACCCATGCCTTGTAGTTCTTTAACACTGTGCTGTGTTGGTTTTGTTTTATGTTCTTCAGAACCATGTAGATAAGGCACTAAAGTGACATGAATAAATAAGCTATTTTCTCTACCAACTTCTAATGACACTTGTCTAGCGGCTTCAATAAATGGTTGACTTTCAATATCACCAATTGTGCCACCTATTTCAGTAATAACCACATCAGCGTTAGTCTTTTTACCAACGTTATAGATGAATCTTTTAATTTCATTAGTGATATGTGGAATAACTTGGACAGTACTACCAAGATATTCCCCTCTTCTTTCTTTATTAAGAACATTCCAGTAAACCTTACCAGTTGTGAGATTAGAATATTTATTTAAATCTTCATCAATAAATCTTTCATAGTGACCTAAATCAAGGTCAGTTTCTGCGCCATCTTCGGTCACATAAACTTCACCATGCTGATAAGGAGACATCGTTCCTGGGTCAACATTGATATATGGATCTAACTTTTGTGCGGCCACTTTTAAGCCACGTGATTTTAATAATCGACCTAACGAGGCAGCGGTAATACCTTTACCTAAACCAGATACAACTCCACCTGTCACAAATATATATTTACTCATAAAACAATACTCCTTTCTATTCCCACTCAACTGTTGCCGGTGGTTTACTTGTAATATCATAAGTTACACGATTAATACCTTTAACTTCGTTAGTAATGCGTGAACTAATATGTTCTAATATCTCATAAGGCACTCTTGTCCACGTTGCGGTCATAAAGTCATCAGTGGTGACCGCTCTAAGAGCTAAAGTATAACCATATGTTCTAGCATCACCCATCACACCAACAGATTGTGTATTCGTCACAACAGTGAAGTATTGATTTGCTAACTTATCTAAGCCATTCTTTTTAAACTCTTCTCTTAGAATTGCGTCGCTATCTTGGGCTATTCTAATCTTCTCTTCTGTTATTTCCCCAATAATACGAACGGCAAGTCCAGGACCTGGGAATGGTTGCCTATAGACTAATTCTTCAGGTAAACCTAACTCTAAACCAATAGCCCTGACCTCATCTTTGAATAAATCTCTAAGTGGTTCCACAATTGACTTAAAGCCAATATCTTTAGGAAGACCACCGACATTATGATGGCTTTTAATCACTGCGCTACTTCCTTTGCCGGATTCAATGACATCAGGATAGATTGTTCCTTGTGATAAGACATCGATATTACCAATCTTTTTAGCTTCTGTTCTAAAGACTTCAATAAACTCTTTACCAATAATCTTTCTTTTAGCCTCAGGTTCAGTAATACCTTTTAACTTAGTTAAGAATCTATTTTTCGCGTCCACTCGTATGAGATTAACATCAAACTTATCTTTGAATATCTTCTCAACATAGTCACCTTCATCTTTTCTAAGCAAGCCATGATCCACGAAGACACATATTAAGTTCTTACCAATGGCTTTATGCAGTAGTAGGGCAACCACTGATGAATCAAGCCCGCCTGATAAACCAAGTAAGACACGTTTATCCGCTAGTTCTTTTTTATATTTTTCGATTGAACTTTTAGCAAAATCTTCCATCTTCCAATCAGGATGACACTTACACACATCAAAGATGAAATTAGACAAGATCTTCATCCCGTATTCTGTATGAGTGACTTCTGGATGGAACTGTACACCATAGAAGTTCTTATTAATATTTTCCATAGCCGCACATGGACAGCTTTTAGTGGTCCCTGTTATCTTAAATCCTTCTGGCACATCTTTGATGTAGTCAGTATGAGACATCCAACATATACTTTTATCTGGAACACCTTCTAGTAACTTACCACCTTGATTAATAAGTTCTGTTCTTCCATATTCTGAATTATTTTTCGCGGAGACAATCTTACCATTAGTCATATAGGCTAAGAGTTGATCGCCATAACATATACCTAAAATCGGAATATTAAGTTCTAAGATATCTTTCGAGTAGTGGGGTGAACGTTCATCATAAACACTATTAGGGCCACCAGTGAAGATAATCCCTTTATAACCAGTTTCTTTTATCTTTGAAACACTAATATGATCAAAACTCTTAATTTCAGCATAGACATTTAAAGAGCGTACTCTACGCGCAATAAGTTGATTATATTGTCCACCAAAATCTAACACTAATATCTTATCCATATTAACTCCTATTTATTGATGGTTACTTTAATACCAAGTAAGTCTTTGTTCTTTTTAAGAACAGGATTCACATCATTAGTTAAGAAGTCAGTGACTTGTTCACTAGCTCTACCTGTATATTTATAGGCATCAAAATATGCTTCTTTTTCTTCTTTAGAAATATGAAGTTTTTCTGAAGCACAAAGTCTATCAAATAAGTCATTTGGTAAACCTTCTTTTTTCACGCGATTACCCGCTTCAATAGAAAGTCTTCTAATCTCTTCATGAAGTTCTTGTCTATCCTTACCTTCTTTGACTTTATCCATGAGGATATTTTCAGTAATCATAAAAGGTAATTCTTCTTTTAAGTTCTTTTCGATGACCTTTTCGTTAACGATTAAGCCATTAGTGACGTTAATACATAAATCTAAGACACCATCAATGGCTAAGAAACCTTCCGCAATAGTGATTCTTCTATTTGCTGAATCATCTAACGTTCTTTCTAACCATTGACTAGAGGCTGTCATAAATGGATTCAAAGAGTTAGAAATTACATATCTTGCCAAGGATGCAATTCTTTCACTTCTCATTGGATTACGTTTATAAGGCATCGCTGAACTACCAACTTGGTTAGATTCAAATGGTTCTTCTATTTCTTTTTCGTGTTGCAATAAACGTATATCATTAGTCATCTTAGTCGCACTAGTGGCTATGCCTGTTAAGATGTTATAAACTCTGCAGTCAACTTTTCTAGAATATGTTTGTCCAGAAACAGGATAAACACCATCAAAACCCATCTTCTTGGCGATAAGGTTATCTAACTTATTAGGAGCGTCTTCATCGTTAAATAATTCAACAAAAGAAGCTTGTGTACCAGTAGTGCCCTTACTACCTAATAACTTAAGAGAGGCCAAGACATATTCTAAATCATAATAGTCACTTAAAAAGTCTTGTAGCCATAACGTAGCTCTTTTACCAACAGTGGTTGGTTGAGCGGCTTGAAAGTGCGTATACCCTAAACATGGTAAGTCTTTATATTCATTCGCGAACTTAGCCAAGATATCAATCACATTAACTAGTTTCTTCTTAACAAGTTCTAATGCTTCTTTCATAACGATGATGTCAGTATTATCACCAACATAACAACTAGTCGCGCCTAAATGGATAATGCCCTTCGCTTTTGGACATTGTTCCCCATAAGCATGGATATGGGCCATCACATCATGACGGAACTTTAATTCATAAACATTTGCGACATCATAGTTAATATCGTATATATGCTCTTTCATCTCACTAATCATCTCATCAGTGATTTGTGATAAACCTAATTCTTTTTCAGATTCCGCTAAAGCGAGCCAAAGCTTTCTCCAGGTAGAGAACTTCTTATTATATGAGAAAAGGTATTGCATCTCTTTAGAGGCATATCTTTCAGAAAATGGAGATATATATTTATCGTAATCGTTCATATTTTTACCTCTCGATATAGGCATTTCTTTCTTGACCAACAGAAATGTATTTGATTGGGCAACCAATGGCTTTCTCAATATATAAAATATATTTTTTAGCTTCTTCAGGGAGATCAAACCATCTTCTAACTTTAGATATATCTTTTTTCCAACCATCCATATATTCGATGACTGGCTTACATTCATCTAGTAGTGATGGGAATGGGAAATCATTAATTTCTTTACCGTTAAGTTCATATCTAACACAAACAGGAATCTTGTCCATATAGGACAAGCAATCTAACTTGGTTAAAGCGATACAAGTGGCGTTTTGTACTTCAACCCCATATCTAGTGGCCACTAAATCAATTGGTCCCACTCGTCTTGGTCGACCAGTCTTCGCACCATATTCCATACCAACTTCTCTAAGTTTTTCAGCGTCAGGACCAAACCATTCGCTAACGAAAGGTCCTTCACCAACACAAGTGCTATAAGCTTTAACAATACCGATGATTTCATCAATCTTGGCGCTCGCTAAACCTGAACCTAAAGGAATATATGAGGCTAAGGTATTAGATGAAGTAGTGTATGGATAGATACCGTAATCTAAGTCACGCAACGAACCAAGTTGTGCTTCAAATAAAACGCTTTTGCCTTCTTTTTCAGCTTGTTTAAGAAGTTTACCGGTATCACAGATATAAGGAGCTAATTTCTCTTTATATTCATCAATCCATTTGGAAATATATTCAAAACTAAGAGGCTCCGCTTTATAAACACCGCTTAATGTTAAGTTCTTCCATTCAAGGATATCTTTAACATGTTCTTTTAAATTCTTGTTATAAAGAAGTTCTCCTAATAAAACAGTCTTCTTTTGATATTTATCACTATAGAAAGGAGCAATGCCTTGCTTCGTGGAACCATATTTTTTATCTTTAAGTCTTTCTTCTTCTAAGGCATCAAGCATTTTATGCCATGGAAAAAGAATAGAAGCTCGATCACTAATCTTTAGATTATGTGGGCCAACATCAATGCCTCTATTTCTCAGCATCTCAATTTCTTCATATAAGCTTTCTGGATCAACAGCGACACCGTTACCTAAGATATTGATAATACCCTTATGGAAAATACCAGAAGGAATGAGGTGTAAAGCAAACTTACCTTGCTCGATAACAACTGTGTGACCAGCGTTACCGCCACCTTGATAACGAACCACAAAATCATAGGAGCCACATAATAAGTCGACAATACGACCCTTACCTTCATCGCCCCAGTTAATGCCCACAATCGCGCTATTTTTCATATGTATTTCTTTTCCTTTTGAATGTTTTAGTAACGATTAAACAATCGACTATCTAATCGCTCTCGGTATAACCGATACATTCAACTAACACGAGAATTATAGTAATTGAAATATCATATTTCTAATATGGAAAATATCTACTTATCATACGTTTTAAATATGATAGAAAAATGAAGGTTATATCAAATATATAAAAAGCAAGATTATCGCTAACCTTGCTTTAAATAAATCTCATAAAAGTAGTGGCTATTCAACGTCTTGTAAAGCATCGTAACCTTCTTCACCAGTTCTAACTTTAATAACGTTTTCTACATCATATACGAAGATCTTTCCATCACCGATATTACCGGTATATAAGACTTTCTTAGCTGTTTCAATAACGGTTCTTACTGGAATCTTAGAAACAACGATATCAACTTGTACTTTAGGAAGGAGGTCTGCTTCAACTTGGACACCTCTATAGTATTCAGGTTTAGCTTGTTGTTGACCAAAGCCCATCACATGGGCTACTGTCATACCCATAATACCAATCTTACTCATCGCAGCTTTAAGGGCATATAATCTTTCTTCTTTGAAGATAATCTCCACTTTAGTGAACTTAACACCAGAAGTAGCGGTTTTAGCTTTCTTAACTGGAATAGCCTCATTAACAGGTGTATCACCAGAAATAACAACTGGCTCGCTAGCGATATAATCAGCGTAGGCATTCCCTGCAATTGCAAAGTCAGCATAAGCATTACTTAAGCCATGTTCAGTGCTATCAAGACCTTTGATTTCTTCCTCTTTGCTAACACGTAAACCAACAGTCTTCTTAATAATGAAGAAAGTGATAGTCATAAATATAGCGGTATAAGTGGCCACACTAATAAAGCCTAAAGCTTGAACGCCTAATTGATAGAAACTACCAGTATAGAATAAGCCATTAAGACCCGCTGGAGCATTAGGATTGGCTAATAAGCCAACCGCAATAGTGCCCCAAATACCATTAGCCATATGGACACCAACTGCACCAACTGGATCATCAATATGTAATTTAAGGTCAAGGAATTCAACTACAAAGACTACTAAAAAGCCTGAAACTAAACCCACGACAGTGGAACCAATTGCATCAAAAGCATCACATCCAGCGGTGACACCCACTAAACCAGCTAGACATGCGTTAATACACATAGAGACATCAGGTTTACCGTTTTTAATCCAAGTAAACATCATTGTGGTGACAGTAGCAACTGCTGGGGCAATAGTGGTATTTAAAAAGATTGTGGCTAATTCACTTGTGGAAGTAGCGGCAGCGCCGTTAAAGCCATACCAACCAAACCACAAAATAAATGCGCCTAAAGCACCTAAAGGAATAGAGTGACCTTGAATAGCGTTTACTTTAATCACTTTACCTTTCTCATCTCTTTCATATTTACCGATACGTGGACCAAGGATAATAGCCCCGATTAACGCAGCTATACCACCAACCATATGAATCGCAGTGCTGCCTGCGTAATCGTGGAAGCCAAGTTTAGCTAACCATCCTCCGCCCCAAATCCAGTGGGCTTCAATTGGATAAATAATTAAAGAAATAACCGCGGAATAAATACAATATGATAAGAACTTAGTTCTTTCCGCCATAGAACCAGAAACGATAGTTGCAGCGGTTGCGCAGAACACAAGGTTAAAGACAAATGTTGATGCAGAGGTAAATCCTTCCGCCGGACTTTCAATAAATGCCGCAAATTTGGCAAATAAATCTAAGTTAGGAATACCAACAAGACCAAATAAAGCATCTTCACCCATCATTAAACCAAAACCTAAGAGCATAAAGACGACTGTACCAATACAGAAGTCCATTAAGTTTTTCATGATGATATTGCCAGCGTTTTTCGCTCTAGTGAAACCAGTTTCAACCATCGCAAAGCCCGCTTGCATAAAGAAGACTAATGCGGCCCCAATTAAATACCAAAATTCAATTGTCATAATACTTTCCTCCGATAAACTACAAAAAGTTCATATGGGAGGATTTTAAATAATTGGACTATATTAAGCAAATACGTATAATATTATGGTAACAATATGAAAAACGTATGATAGGAAATTAACTGATATGGATATACGCACATTATCTTATTTCGTCGTTATCGCCGAAGAACTAAACATCACTAAAGCCGCTGAAAAATTGTGTATGAGTCAACCTCCTTTAAGCAGTCAAATGAAAGCCTTAGAAGAAGAACTTGATACAACATTATTTATTAGAGGCAAAAGACACCTTCAATTAACAGAATCTGGAAAACTATTATATAGACACGCTAAAGAAATCTTATCTTTAGTTAACAAAACTAGTGAAGAAATAAGAGCAATGAATAAGGGTATGCGTGGTAAAATCGCTATCGGCTTAGTGGAAGGCTCTGCTCCTATCATTGCCGCTGAATGGATTGAAACATTCCTCTCTAACTATAATAACGTTGAGTTCTCAGTCGTGGATGGTAATAGTGATGAATTAATCGCTAAACTTAGAAGTGGACTTATCGATATGGCGGTCATCACTTCCCCATGTGATAATACCTTACTTAATAGTTTTAAAGTGGGGCAAGAAAAGATGACGGCTTTTATGAGTAAAGATAATCCATTAGCCCTTCTTCCTGGTAACACAATTGATTTATCAATGTTAAAAGATAAACCTTTAATCATCCCATCTAGAGAATCAATGAATAGAATGATCACAAAGTGGTTTAAAGAAATACACGCTGAACCGCATATTGTTTGCCGTATGGATAACTATCTAGATGTTGCCGCTCTTGCAGGACGTAATATTGGCATCTCTTTATTCCCAAAAACTTCATATATCTTAAATGAACAACTCGTGGCTAAAGAAATTGTTAATCCTGAAAGATATGTCGAATATCTCTTTGTTTGGCTTAAGAACAAACCTTTATCTTTACTAGACGAAGCGTTTATCGACCACATTAAAGCGATCACGGAAAACGATTAGCAGTTTTCTTTTACTAATTCGTCTATATTAGTGAGAGGATATAACTATGAAAAAGTCTTTAGTATTCTTACCCTTAATCGCTATCGCGTTAACTAGTTGCGATTCAGCTAAACCATATGACACTCCATATGAAGAGTTTTCTTTTAGATTAGACTGGGGTGTTCAACTTGATTCTTCTTATGATAGTAAGACTGGTAAGGTAGTTAAAACTAATAAAGTCATAGAAAGAAAGCCTGAAGAATATATCACAACCTATCAATTACCAAATCTAGAAGAAATATATAACAAAGTTAAAAAAATGAATCCTTATTCCTACGCGAGAGATTTTGATCCATTTGCCACAAAACATCACATTATGAGTAACCCTAACATTGATTATTACCTAGTCATCGATGATAAGATAATCGAAGTCAGAGACTTCCCAATCGGTGTAGGGACAGATGATAAAACCTTATCAAGTAAAGGCAAGAAGTTCATAGAACTTGTCTATCTAATCATTGATACAGTTCAAGCATCAGATGAATGGAAAGCCTTACCAGATTACGAAGTCTTATACGCTTAACAAAAAGAACTAGTCAAATGACTAGTTTTTCTTACCCTTGAATGTATTTGTTACGATATTCACTTGGGAGTAATCCCATACATCTTTTAAATGCTTCGGTGAATGTCGATAAGTTCTTATAGCCCACAGCAGTGGCAATATCCATTAATTGGAGATTCTTATCTTTTAATAATGCTTTTGCATCACTTATTCTTCTTTTATTAAGATGCATGATAGGAGTGTCATGCATATATTTTTTAAAAGCTTTAGTAAAGTACGCTAATGAGTAGCCAGAGTATTCCGCAATCTTAGCGATATTTAATTCTGGATCTTTATAGTTCTCTTCAATATATAGAAGAATCTGCTTCATATGTTTAGCGTATCTCTTTTCTGGTCTTCTATTATCTTCACCGCTTGCTAGACCAAGCTTCACCAAAGTAGTGGTGATCTCCGTAGCTATTTCATTAAGTTTCTTAGAATTAGGGTTTCTTACATATTCTTCTTCATAAGCTTTAATGACATCTAAGAAAGCACTCTTATACATAAATCTTGTATAAAAGAAGTGACCAGTATAACCAAGTTGTTCTTTAATCTTCTCGACGTAAGCTTGTGAGATAGTAATAGAAATAACTCTAGAATGTAAATCAGTTTCTAAACCATGTTCAACATATGGATTAACCGGATAGATAAAACCAACTTCCCCAATATAATTGGCCTTATGGTAATAAAGTAAAGGAATGGTGGTTAAAGGAATAAGAAATTCATATTCCTCATGGCTATGCTTAAATTCTTTTAATACCAGAGTCTTATTTTCTATAACATTTTCAGCGATAGAGAAGTAACTTAGGGAATAGATAAAATCATACTTCCCTAATTCGTTAACATCTTTCGCATGCGCTGTTCTGACACTCATATAAATATCATTTCAAATATTTGTCCATTAATGCAACGATAAACGCTGTTTAAGCCCACTAAAAAGAAACACATTTTTAGTTTTGTAAACGTGCGATAATTCGTGGCTAATAATCAAATTTGTTAGTTTTATTCAACTCTTTTTGCATAAAAATATACTAATATTTCAAATATTTGTCTTAACGTGGCCTCCATTTATTAAAAAATAAATCTTTAACTTTTATACTAAAAACGGAAATAAAAGGAGATTATTACGATGCAAAAAAGAAAATCATTATTTGCAGTTGCTATAGCGGTTTTACTTTCTGTTTGTGCCTGCGGCACTCAAACAACCGTAGAACCAAGACCATCCAATAGTAGTGCTGCTCCATCAGCAGCATCCACTAGTGGCGGAGGTTCTAAACAATCAACATCAAACACAAGCAGTAACCCAAGTAGTCAACCATCTTCTAGTGGTGCTTCAAATACAAGCAGTAAGCCATCTAGTAGTTCTTCTGGTAGTAGTGCTAGTACTCATACACATACTCCAGGAGCGGCAGTGCAAGAAAACGTTGTTGCCGCAACATGTCAACAAGCCGGTAGTTATGATGAAGTCATCTATTGTACTGGTTGTCACCAAGAATTATCTAGAACACATAAAACAACACCGGCGACTGGCGAACATAACTATGTTAAGAATCCAGATACCTTAGAATATGTTTGTTCCGTTTGTGGTGCGAAAAATGGCCGTGCATATGAATTAAATGTCCAATTAGATAATCTCCACGTTGATGATCGACTTAAATTCAGAGCCAACGATTTCACATATAGTTTCAAAAATGATGATAATTCGTTAGTCTTCTTGCTAGTTGAATATGAAATTGGTGGTACAGCCATTCCTTTTGAAACAGTTAATGATGATTATTGGTATAGCATACCTGCTTCCTTGCAAGGAAAAGCTGTAGTGGCTAAAGTTTATGTTTGTGTTAAGGAAGACGCAAATATCAAATATCAAGGACAAGGCAATTCAACTATTCTGCAAAATGTTGACGTCTACGCTAACGGATCAACAACGCCTGCTACTAAAACAGGTAGATTTTATTCAGATGATATGTCTAACTATGTCGTAGGACCAATGGATGATTGGAACGTCTATGAATATAGAGTAAATCTCGGTACTTTATTACCTTCCATATACGCTCAATGGCCAAGTGAACAAATCGCAAGTGGCTTTACGACTCTTGGTTTAACTCCATTTGATATTCCAGCTTATAGAGATACTGCAATTACATCCTATAGTGTGAGTTCTTCCGCCACTACAATAGAAATCGTTTTCAATGGATTAAAAAATAGCACCGATGCTAACTATGAAGACCATGTACGTGCTTTCTATTATGATAAATTAGTGAGTAAATCAAACTTTGTAAGAGAAAGTTATAACACTTTCGTCTCTCCTGATGGAACTTTCAAATTCTCCCCAAGTGGTCGCACTGGTAGTGGTGAATTCCTCATCCGTATTGATAAGGCATCCTATACCGTGACATGGAAAAACTATGATGGCACAGTGTTGGAAACAGATAGTGATTTACCAGCTGGTACAACACCTACCTATGATGGTGCTACTCCAACAAGAGCAACAGATGAAACCTATGCCTACTATTTCAAAGGCTGGGATAAGGAAATCTCTTCAGTTAATGGTGATATCACTTATACCGCGACATATGAAAAAACACGTTTCTATATGAGTGAAAGTGAAGATGGCTGGACTGTCACTGGTTTAATTGAATTAGACTATAACGGTGAATTAGAAGTAGAAGAAACTCTCTTAAATAAACCAGTTATCGCTATTGCGGCTAACGCTTTAAATGGCGCTGTTAATGTTATGACATTAACTCTTCCAGATAGCATTAAATCAATCGGTAATAATGCCTTTGCAAACATGAATTTAATGGTTTCATTTACTGCGAATAACAATGAAGGTAATTTAATCAATATTGGTTGGAGCCTCTTCTTAGGTTGTTCTTCCTTAGTCAATCTTGCTATTCCATTATATGGTCATATTGGAACATTATTTGGTACCACTGAATTTACTGGCGCTTCCGCTGTTACATCTGGTGGTGAAACATACTATATTCCAAATACCTTAAAGAACTTCAAAGATACAGGTGGTATCCTTTCAAGTAAAGCCTTTGAAGGCACAGCATTGACCACAATTGAGATTACTGATCAAGTCTTATATATGAATGAAGAAGCTTTAGCGGGCGCTAACTCTTTAGTCAATTTAACAATTCCATATGTTGGTAATGATAAAGATGCCACAGAACCATCATTCAATACCTTATTTGGTGTGCTCTTCTCCAAGACAACATATGGTAATACCATCACCTATGGTGCTCATCAACAATACGATTCCAGTCATTATACTTATTACTACATCCCATATTCATTAAAGAATGTAACCGTCAATGGTGGTGCTTTCTTAGGCTATGAATTCTCTGATTGCAATGAGTTAGAAAAGATTACATTAAAGGGTGTCACTAACCTTGCGAATAGATCATTCTATCATTGCTCCGCTAATGTCATCATGAATGAAGGACTTCAAACCATTGGTGACCATGCTTTCTATTATTCAGATATGGCGGGTGACTTAGTGATTCCTGATTCAGTTACAAGTATTGGTGAGTTTGCTTTCATCGATGCACAAAAAATAACATCCTTTGTAGTGGGCGCAAATGTTGAAACACTTGGTAAATCAGCTTTCTCCAGCTGTAAGGCCGCTAAATCAATTGCCTTTAAAGGTAATAAGATTACCGAAATACAATCAATGACTTTCAATCACTGTGATGCATTAGAAGCCATCGTGGTCCCTGAAGGTGTAACAAAGATTAATGGTAACGCTTTTGACTATTGTGGATCATTAGCAAGCGTAAGCTTACCATCCACATTAGTGAGCTTAAAAGCGGCCTCTATCTTCTCACATAATGATGTCTTAACCGCGATTAACTATAACGGCACTAAGGCGATGTGGAATGCGATTGAAAAATCATCTAACTGGTATAGCTCATCGCAATGTCCAAACTTAAAAACAATTCATTGTACTGATGGTGATATCACTCTCTAGTG
>CACWSI010000002.1 GCA_902763555.1 uncultured Erysipelotrichaceae bacterium
TTGTTCCAATTATTTCTGGTTTGCTTTTTATCGGATTAATTTTGTTCTCTGTTCTCTTTAAGGGAAAAGAAGACAATCCATTTATTAGTCCGTTACATATTTGTTTTGCGTCATTTGTCTGTGATTTCTTTTTCTTATTATGGTTTGGCTCATTGATGAAAGCTTGGGCTTTTGGTTTTAATATTTTCATCACCATCTTCTTGTGCCAAGCTCTAGTAATGTTTGTGAATGTAGTTTTAGATACATTCTTTATTTCAACATTCCAAAGATTCACAAAGAAATATTTTGTGGAGGCTAGGTAAGATGGAAAAAAGAAAAGCTGAAGATTTGGAACCAACTGAAACAGTCCCAGTTGATCCAAAAAGAGAAGCAATTACCTTCCCCTGGGGTATGGCAATCATCATGGGCGTTTTGATGTTATGCATCATTGTTTGCTTCATTGTTGTGATGATTTTGGGGCCAGTAAATTCTACTTCATCAAGTAGCCTAATCTCCAGTTCAGCGGTGTAAAGACATAAATATTTCTTTACAATATTTGGTAGGAGTGATAAGTTATTAAAAGTTAATTGTGATAGGGGGGTTAAAGATGAGAGAAAAAGTTCTTTTGATTTGCGAAGAGTGCCTCTCAAGAAACTACACAACCACAATTAAAAAGGAAGGTGCAAAAAACCTTCAGATTAAAAAGTTCTGTAAGCGTTGTAATAAGATGACGCTTCATAAGATTAGCAAGTAAGGAGGTCCTTCTCATGGGTGTTAAAAAGTTCACATCAGAAGTTATCAAAGAAGGCAAACGTGTTCGCTGGCCTAAGAGAGACGTTTTAGTTCCAGCATTTATTGTTGTCGTTATTATCACTGCTTTAACAGCGTTAATTTTAATGGGCGAAGATGCCTTAGGTAAAGGTTTAATCGATGTCCTTAGAAAGACATTTAATAGCTAGGAGGTATTATCATGGCAGATGAAATCAAATTTACAGATAGTACAACAGATTTAAGTGAAGGCGAATCATCTAATGCTACATTAGGTGAAAAAGCTTGGTACGTGGTTAATACCTATTCCACACACGAAAACAAAGTCAAAGAAAACTTAAAACGTCGTGTTGAATCGATGGGCTTACAAGATTTAATCTTCCGTATTATTGTCGCTGAACAAGAAGTCCCAGTGATGAAGGATGGCATGCCAACCGATAAAACAAGAATGAAAAACCTCTATCCAGGTTATGTCTTCGTTGAAATGATTATGACAGACTACGCTTGGTACGTTGTTCGTAACACTCCAGGTGTCACCGGCTTCGTCGGTTCCTCTGGTAAAGGTACAAAACCATTCCCAGTTCCACGTGAACAAATTGAACCAGTTCTTAAGAGAATGGGTGAAATCGACGCCGATATGTTTGACCGTTACAGTGTTGATGACTACGTTAAGGTTATCCATGGTCCATTAGAAGGCACCGAAGGTCGTATTCTCTCCATCAATAGAGATACCAAAGTTGTTGAACTTGAAACTATCTTCTTTGGTAGATCCACAAAAGTGGAAGTCGACTTCTCCGAAATTGATAAAATCTAACTTGTTAATAACAAGCAACAAAAAACCAGCTTCATTCGAGGCTGGTTTTATTTTTGCATTTTGCTTATTGTTTCTTCTTTCTTCTAGTCTTCACGCCATTGATGGCTTCACGGAAGACTCTGATTTCTTTTGTGCTACCAACAACGAAGATTGTGTCATCAGGAAGTAATGAGTCATTACCACCAGGGACGAAAGAACGGCCATTACGCATGATAAGAACCACGCTGACGCCATATTTATCTTTAGTCGCTAAATCCTTTAATTGTTCTGGAACATAAGCGCTATTGACGACGATAGAGACAACAGAATACTTATCATCGAGTTTATAGAAGTCTTTAAAGTCTTCGTTGCCTAATCTATTTGCTAAAGCAACACCAGCCGCTTTTTGTGGCATGATAACTTCTGTAGCGCCCAATTTCTTCATAATTGGTAAATAGTAAGCATCATCAACACGAACGATGATGGATTTGACACCTAATTCTTTAAGAATAACTGTAGTTAGAATACTAGCTTCGATATGAGAACCGAAAGCAACAATCGCGGCATCAACATCTTTAATGCCTAAATCTTTTAAAGCTTCTTCATCAGTCGCGTTAGCAACAGCGACAGTTGGAAGTAAAGCACTGATCTTTTTAACGGCTTCTTCATCGGTATCAATTGCGATAACGTCCATGCCATTACCAACGAGTTCTTCGACGACAGAAATACCAAATTGGCCTAAGCCGATAACTGCAAATGATTTTTTAGCCATATAGAGTGTCCTCCTTTAACCGATTAAAAAATCTTCCTCAACAAAACTATAATGCACATTAGAGTTTTTGTCTAAATGATTTTGGAATAACTGGAAAAATGTCATAGGTCCAAGATGACCTAAAAGCATTAAGAAACATAAGACAATTTTTGAACCGACCGATAGGTATGGTTCAATACCTGTATAGAATCCAACATTACCGAAGAAGGAGAAACAGGAGAATAAATATAGACCCACTAAATCTCCTTTAACGTTCTCTGCCATTGTGTGTCCTGGTATTTCTCTAATACCGAATAAGGAAACGAGAATGAAACTAACAATGATAATCGTCACAACGACAAATACTAAGCTCATACTCTTAGCGACGATATTGTCAGAGAAGTTACGCTTAAATGCTGGAATACGTTTGCCTCTAAAGTAAGAGACAATGGAAATGACGATGATGAAAATAGTGGTGACTTTAATACCACCCGCTGTAGAAAGAGGTGAACCACCAATGAACATCATTAAAGAGCAAACCATCTTACCAGGAAGAGAAATATCACTAATTGGATAAACGCTATATCCAGCGGTACGACAGTTAACAATAGTCATCACCACTTGGAAGATATTCATTGGACTATCGGGCTTAAGTCCATCCGTTAAGAAGAGGAATAAAGACATCGCCAAAATTAAGCCACCAGTAGCAGCTAAAATCATCTTGGTAAATGAGCTCCATCTCTTTGGATTTCTATGCTCAATAACAGCGTCAATAATGACTAAGAAAGAGATACCACCAAGTAATGATAAGAAGCCATTATAGATAGTGAAATAGTAGTATAACCAATTATCAGTTAAAATTGAGGTGCCATAAATTGTGTGCAAACCATTAATCAAAGAGTTCGTGGAGTCGAATAAGTCAAATCCAGCATTATTAAAGGATGATACTGAATAGAATAAAGAGTTCGATAAGATGTGAGGCCAATCACCGGGATATAGCGCCATAAAGACTGGTATACCCATGCCGAATCCTGCTAACTCACAAATAATTGTGATAATAGTTAATCGACGGACAAATTGCACAATTTCACCAAAGTTATTAAAGGCAATAGCTTGGGAAATCATCAAGCGATCTCTAAACTGTAACTTTCTTCTAAAAATAGAGAATAAGAAGGTTAAAATAGTAACGATACCTAAACCACCAATTTGCACTAAAACCATAACGATAATTTGACCAGCACCAGATAGTGTATTTACTAAGCCGTCTGGGTAGGTGGTTAAGCCGGTTAAACTCATCGCTGATAGTGAAGTGAAAAAGGCATCCATATAGGAGCCAACATGACACCATTCGTTATTAGGATTATTTCTAAACACGAAAGGCATACTAAGCAAAAAAGAGCCTAGTAAGACAATCGCTAGGAACGAAATGATAAGCATCAAATATGGGTTCAACAACTTGTTTTTCTTGATCATACTATTTGCTCTCTAGATGCCGATATAATACACTTTGTGTTTATAAAAGTCAACTGTTAGCAAATCACTAGTGATTTGGAATTGAATAATTCTTCTTACTTTAATCTAAATATAAAAAAATCCTTGCAACGTACATACGTATTTTGATACGATATATGAGCATGTTGTCTTGCGCCATGAGAGAGCGCAAGCGCACGTGTGAAAGAGTACGTTCCGTGGAAGAGTGGCGATCACTCAATCACCACGGCACTGACAAATCTACAAAAGGAGGAAAGTCAAGTGAAGAAAATCGCAAAAGTCGTGAAGATGGAACTTCCTGGTGGCGAAGCTAAACCAGGTCCAAAACTCGCTTCTGCTGGTGTCAACATGGGTAAATTCTGTACAGACTTTAACGCCAAGACCGCCGACAGAAAAGGTGAAATCGTTCCTGTTATCATCACAGCTTATGAAGACAAGTCCTGCGACTTCGTCATCAAAACCTCTCCAGTAGCGGGTTTAATCTTAAAAGCCGCTGGAATCCAAAAAGGTTCTGCCACAGGCCGTAAAGGTCCAAAAGTTGGCAAAATCACTAGAGCTCAACTCAGACAAATCGCTGAATACAAGCTCCCAGATCTCAACTGCGAAGACATTGAGGCAGCTATGAGAATCGTTGAAGGCAGCGCCAACAATATGGGCGTTGAAGTCGTTGACTAAGGTGAACGGAAATGTTTAGAAGTAAAAATTACAGAGCCGCCGCTGAAAAAATCGACGCAAACAAACTTTACACAATCGAAGAAGCAGCCGCTTTAGTGAAGGAAACTTCCACTGTTAAGTTCGATGCTACTATCGATGTCAGTTTCAAACTCAATGTCGACCCAAAACAAGCTGATCAACAAGTCAGAGGAACTCTCATCCTTCCACATGGTAACGGCAAAACCAAAAAAGTCTTAGCTATTACCGACAAAGTTGATGATGCATTAGCCGCTGGTGCCGATTTCGCTGGGGGTAACGAAATGTTAGAAAAGATCCAAAAAGAAAACTGGTTCGACTTCGACGTTATCGTTGCAACACCAAACATGATGGGCAACATCGGTAAATTAGGTAGAGTGTTAGGTCCTAAAGGCTTAATGCCAAACCCAAAGACTGGTACAGTTTCTCCAGATATCGCAAAAGCTATCAAAGAAATCAAAGCCGGTAAAGTTGAATATCGTGTTGACAAGGAAGCAAATATGCACGTGTGCATTGCTAAAGTGTCATTCGATGCCAACAAGATCGCTGAAAACTTAACCGCTTTAGTTGAAGCAGTTAAAAAGGCCCAACCAGCCGCTGTTAAAGGCGTCTACTTCAAAAAAGCTGTCATCCATACGACCATGGGTCCAGCCATTCAATTCACATTTGCTGGTCGTTAATCAAATCAAAGCACAATATACCAAAGACAGTAACGGACGAAGCAGTCTTAATAATGTTACCGAGGCGTATGCATAAAGCCCACCGTATATTGGAGCCTTCAAAACAATTTTAGAAAAAGGAGGTCAAGAATATGAATCAAGCAGTCTTAGCAGCTAAAACAGAGACAGTGAAAACTATCACCGAAAAAGCTAAAGAGAGCCAAACCATTATCGTTTGTGAATATCGTGGTTTAACAGTTGCCCAAATTCAAGAAGTCAGACGTGCTCTTCACAAAGAAAACGCTGAAATGAACGTTTACAAGAATTCTCTCGTTGAACGTGCAGTCGATGAATTAGGTTACAACGAAATGAACGACATCTTAAAAGGTCCAAACGCTATCGTTTTCTCTAAAGATGTTATCGGCGGTGCAAAAGTCATTGCCAAATATGCTAAAAGACACAAAGACGTTCTCATCGTTAAAGGCGGTGTCGTCGAAGGTAAATTCGTTGATGCAGCCGGTATGCTCGAAGTTGCAAAACTTCCAGGCAAAGAAGGTCTTATTTCCATGTTCTTATCGTGCTTACAAGCACCTATCCGCTCCTTCGCTTGCGCTGTCAAGGCAGTAGCGGACAAATAATGCCAATTTAGGAGGATTAATACTATGGCAAAATTAACAAATGAAGAAATCATTGCTGCATTAAAAGAAATGACAGTAGTGGAATTAAATGAATTAGTCAAAGCCGTCGAAGCAGAATTCGGCGTCACAGCAGCCGCTCCAGTCGGTGTTGCAGCTGCCGCTCCAGCTGAAGAAGAAGAAAACAAAGGTCCAGCAGAAGTTTCCTTAATCTTAAAGGCCGCTGGTGTTTCCAAAGTCCAAGTCATCAAAGCTGTCCAAGCTATCACAGGTTTGGGCTTAATGGATGCTAAGAAGTTAGTTGACGCTGCTCCAGCTCCAGTCAAAGAACACATCTCCCCAGTCGAAGCTGAAGAACACAAGAAAGCTCTCGAAGCCGCTGGTGCAGAAGTCGAAGTTAAGTAAGTTCCAAATTTCATTTTTAGGGGGTAATTTCGCCTAATGAGCCACTATTTTCAAGACGATCCTAATCTTGTTTCTAACATCAAAGAGATTAGCTTTGAAATTAATGGCATCACTATGAAATTACTCACTGATAATGGTGTATTTTCTAAGAATAATGTCGATGAGGGTAGTTATGCCTTTCTAAAGGTCTTGCTACCCCTCGACTTAGGAAATCACATTCTCGATTTAGGTTGTGGCTATGGCACGATTGGCTTAGCTCTTGCCAAAGCCCATGAAGAAGCAAGAATTACTCTTGCTGATGTTAATCCGCGCGCAGTTGCGCTATGTGAACGCAACGCAGGATTATTAAACTTAAGCCCACGAGTCACTATCCTTCAAAGTGACATCTATGAAAAGATTGAAGGACCATATGATTCAATTGTTGTTAATCCACCGATTCGTGCGGGTAAGAAGGTTACTTACCGCATGTATGAGGAGGCAAAGCAATATTTAATTGATGGCGGCTCTTTGTACATCGTGATTAGAAAAGCCCAAGGCGCTGAAAGTGCGAGTAAATATATCGAAACTATCTTCGGTAATGTCACACTTCTCAAACGCGAAAAAGGTTACTACATCTACCGTGCAACTAAGAGCAAACAGTAAGCAAAAGGAGCCATTATATGATTAGAAATATTGAGAACTTAAACAAACTCAACAATGATCGTTACGATTACAGTAAGATTTCTGGCAAATTACCTTTACCAAATCTTGTTGAAATTCAAACTAAATCATACGAAGAGTTTAAGGAAAAAGGATTAGACGAAGTCTTCAGAGAATCTTTCCCAATTGTTAACTATACAAATACATTATCAATTGACTACGTCTCCATCCGTTTTGGTGAACCAAAGCATACATTCTTACAATGTAAAGCTCAAGACCTCACCTATAGTGCGCCTATTTACGTCATGTTACGTTTAACTCACCATGACACAGGTGAAATCCAAGAATCTGAAGTTTATATGGGTGAATTCCCATTAATGACCAAGTCTGGTACATTCATCGTCAATGGTGCTGAACGTGTTATTGTTTCCCAATTAGTTCGTTCCCCAGGCGCATACATGTCTTTAACAAAAGATATAAAGACAGGCAAAGTTACTTACGAAGCAGACCTCATTCCTGGTCGTGGTACTTGGTTACAATTCGAAAGTGGCACTAAAGATTTATTAAGTGTCCGTATCGATAGACAAAGAAAGTTAAATGCCACAACATTCTTAAGAGCTTTAGGCTTAGAAGAAAATAACGACATTTTAAAACTCTTTGGCGAATCCGAAGCCCTCAAAGTCACTTTAGCAAAAGATGATGATCAAAAGATCAAAACCGCTAAAGCTGCCTTAGTGGAAATCTTCAAGAAGATGAAACCAGGTGAACCAGTCACTGAAGAAGGTACTATCAATTTCTTAGTACAAAAATTCTTCGATGGCAAACACTATGACTTAGGTAGAGCAGGCCGCTTTAAATACATCAAGAAACTTGGCGTGTATAACAGATTAACTGGTCGTACCCTCGCGGAAAACCTCGTCGATGCTGACGGTGAACTCCGCTTCAAGAAAGGCTACACCTTAACCGCCGCTGACGTCGACGCGTTAAGAGATGAAGAATTCTTCGAAAAGGGTGCCCACATGAAGAAACTCAAAGTCAACGATAAGTTAGACGACCATGGCATTGTCAATATTGTCAAAGTCTACAATAACGATCGTGAAAAGAAAGTTTGTAACATTGTTGGTACAGACTTAAATGGCACAGTTTCCTACGTGACAATCAGTGACATCATCGCCTGTTTCTCCTATTTCTTAAATGTGATGGATGGATTCGGTGATACCGATGATATCGACCATTTAGGTAATAGACGTATTCGTTGTGTTGGCGAATTGATTCAAAATCAATTCCGTTTAGGCTTAGCCAAAATGGTTAAGACCGTCCAACAAAAGATGTCCATTTCTGATTTAGGCAACGTCAAACCAAAAGCCTTAATCAACCCACGTCCATTATCTGCGAGTATTAGAGAATTCTTCGCATCCTCTCAATTATCACAGTTCATGGATCAAACCAATCCTCTCGCTGAATTAACCAATAAGAGAAGATTATCCGCTTTAGGTCCTGGTGGTTTAACTAGAGATAGAGCTAGTACTGAAGTTCGTGACGTTCACGTTTCTCACTATGGTCGTATTTGTCCAATTGAAACACCTGAAGGTCAAAACATCGGTTTAATTAACAACCTCGCCTCATACGCGAAAATTAATAAATATGGATTTATTGAAACTCCATATAGACGCGTGGATAAGGCCACATGCCGTGTCTTAAGCGAACCAGAAGATTCCGTTTATTTATCCGCTGATGAAGAATGGGACTATGTGATCGCTGAAGCTAACATCAATCTTGATGCTGACGGCACAATTCTCGATGAACAAGTTATCGCCCGTTATAAAGGTGAAAACGTTATGGCTAGTAGAGAAGATGTCGACTATGTTGACGTTTCTCCAAAACAAATCGTTTCCATCGCTGCGGGTTGTATCCCATTCCTCGAAAACGACGATACAATGCGTGCCCTTATGGGTTCTAACATGCAACGTCAAGCCTTACCATTATTAAGACCACACGCTCCATTCGTTGGTACTGGTCTTGAACATCAAATTGCCCGTGACTCTGGCTTAGCAGTGGTCGCCGTGGAAGATGGTACCGTCACTTATACCGATTCCCGCACCATTGAAGTGACAGAAAAAGGCAGTAATGAACCAAGAATCTACCAACTTCAAAAATTTGAAAGAAGTAACCAAGGCACATGCATTAACCAAACAAGCATTGTCAAGGTTGGTCAAAAAGTTAAGAAAGGTCAAATCATCGCTGATGGTCCTGCCATGCAAAACGGTGATCTTGCCTTAGGTCAAAACGTCACAATCGCCTTCATGACATGGAACGGTTATAACTATGAAGACGCCGTTATTATGTCTGAAAGATTAGTGAAAGATGACGTTTATACAAGTATCCATATTGAAAAATATGAACTCGAATGCAGAAGCATTCCAAAATTAGGTGATGAAGAAATCACCCGCGATATTCCAAACGTCAGTGAAGCTGCTAAAGCTAACTTAGACGAACGTGGTATTATCGTTCCAGGCGCAGAAGTGAAAGAAGGCGACATCTTAGTCGGTAAAGTCACTCCTCGTGGCCAAAGCGAACCAACTCCAGAAGGCAAATTATTAATGGCCATCTTTGGTGAAAAGACCAATGAAGGTAAAGATGCTTCCTTACGTGTTCCTCACGGTGGTGCTGGTATCGTTCTTGATGTTAAGATTTTCAAACGTGAAGGCAAATCCAAAGACGTTGAATTACCTCCAGGTGTCAACGAAGTCGTCCGTGTCTATATCGTCCAAAAGAGAAAAATCTCCGAAGGTGATAAGATGTCTGGTCGTCACGGTAACAAGGGTGTTATTTCCCGTATCTTACCAGAATGCGATATGCCATTCCTTCCAGATGGTACCCCAGTTGACATCATGCTCAACCCATTAGGCGTTCCATCTCGTATGAATATCGGTCAAATTCTTGAAGTCCATTTAGGCTACGCCTTAAAACAATTAGGCTATAAGATTGCCACTCCAGTTTTCGATGGTATTACCAATGAAGAAATCTTGGATATGATGCAAAAAGCCAAAATGGATCCATCCGGTAAAACAATTCTTTACGATGGTACAACCGGTGAAAGATTTGACGAAAGAATTACCGTTGGCTGTATGTACATGATTAAACTTGTCCACATGGTCGATGATAAATTACATGCTCGTGCAACTGGCCCATATAGCTTAGTTACACAACAACCACTCGGTGGTAAAGCCCAAAATGGTGGTCAAAGATTTGGTGAAATGGAAGTCTGGGCTCTTGAAGCTTATGGCGCCGCCCACGTCTTACAAGAAATCATCACCATTAAGTCTGATGACCGCGTCGGTAGAAGAAAGACCTACGAAGCGATCATTAAAGATCAACCATTACCAAAACCAGGCATTCCAGAAGCCTTCAAGGTTTTAGTTAAAGAATTACAAGCCTTATCCATGAACGTCACTCTTCTTGACCAAGAAGGTAACGCCATCGATATGGACGCTCTTGCTAAAGAAGCCGAGAAGGAAGAAAGAAGAATCAACTCTAACATCCGTAACCTTATCGGTGATGGTAGTAGTTCTGATTCCGTGGTTGATGAAGAAGCCGTTGGTATGTCAAGCCGCTCAGCGGATGACGTGTTCGGAGAATAGGAGGATAAAAGATTATGTTTGATGTTAAAAGATTAGCAGCGATTAAAGTCGGTTTAGCCTCCCCTGAAACAATCCGTAGCTGGAGCCATGGTGAAGTTTTAAAACCAGAAACCATCAACTATCGTAGCCAAAAACCTGAAATGCAAGGTTTATACTGCGAAAAGATCTTTGGACCTAGCAAAGACTATGAATGTCACTGTGGTAAATATAAGAAGATTAGATTTGCCGGTGTCGTTTGTGAAAAGTGTGGCGTTGAAGTCACTTCTAAAGAAGTTAGAAGAGAAAGAATGGGTCACATTGAACTTGCTAGCCCATGTTCACACATTTGGTATTTAAAAGGTATCCCAAGCCGTATTGGCTTAATCTTAGATGTTTCTCCAAAACACTTAGAAGAAGTCACATACTACGCCGCCCATATCTGTTTAAATCCAGGTAAATCCTCAGTCCTCACATACCGTGAATTCATCAATGAAAGAAACGGTCGTGAAGTCTTTATCCCAGTCGTGAAAGAAATTCAACAAAACGCTGCGGAATGGGGTTTACAAGAAGGTAGCGATGATTGGGCCAGAAGTGAAGAATTAATCGCCAGAATGGAAAACCATGGTGAAGTCTTCGACTTCCAAACCGTCGCTAGATTCATTAACAAATACACAGGTGCGGAATTCTCTGAAGGTGCCGCTGCGATTAAGAGACTTTTACAAGAAGTCGACTTAGATAAAGAAGCCGCGGAAATCAATAAGAAGATGAAGGAAACAAAATCCACATCTCGTCAAAAACTCACTAAGAGATTAGAAGTTATTGAAGCATTCCGTAACTCTGACAATAGACCTGAATGGATGATTTTGGATGTTATTCCAGTCATTCCACCAGATTTAAGACCAATGTTACAACTCGATGGTGGTAGATTCGCTACCTCCGATTTAAACGACTTATATCGTAGAGTTATCTCCCGTAACAATCGTTTAAAGAAGCTGATTGATATGAATTCTCCTCAAGTTATCTTGATGAACGAAAAACGTATGCTTCAAGAAGCGGTTGACGCTTTAATTGATAACGGTAGAAGAAATAAACCAGTTCAAGGTCCTGGTGGTCGTGCCCTTAAGTCCTTAAGTAGTGCACTTAAAGGTAAACAAGGTCGTTTCAGACAAAACTTACTTGGTAAACGTGTCGACTACTCTGGTCGTTCCGTTATTGCCGTTGGTCCATTCTTAAGAATGTATCAATGTGGCTTACCAAGAGAAATGGCCATTCAATTATTAAGACCATTTATCGCTTGTGAACTCTTAAAAAGAGGTGTCGCTAACGCGCATAAACAAGCCGATAAGATCATTGATAGATACGATGATGTCGTCTTCGATATCGTCGAAGAAATCATTTCTAAGCACCCAGTTTTATTAAACCGTGCTCCTACATTACATAGACTTGGTATTCAAGCCTTCCAACCAATCTTAGTTGATGGTCGTGCCATCCGTTTACACCCACTCGTTTGTACTGGCTTCAACGCTGACTTCGATGGTGACCAAATGGCCGTTCACGTCCCATTATCTAAAGCCGCTCAAGAAGAAGCTTTACACTTAATGTTAGCCTCTAATAACATCTTAGGTCCTAAAGATGGTAAACCAATCGTTACACCATCCCAAGACATGGTTATTGGTAACTACTATTTAACACTTGAAAGCACAAAAGAAGACTTCTTAAAAATCGCTAAAGAGTTACACGCTCGTAAAGATGAAGAAGAAGCCGAAAGATATGAACTCTATGCTGCTAGTGAAGGTAAAGTCTTCAAAGACGTCGATGATGTCATTAGAGCATATCAAACAAAACAAGTTCACTTACATAACCGTATTGCCTTATTAGGTAGTGCGATGATGAAGAAGGATTTCACCGAAGAACAAAACAAGAGCTACTTAATCACTTCTGTTGGTAAAGTAATCTTCAACCTTATCTTCCCAAGTGACTTCCCATATTTAAACGAAGTAAGTAGTGCTTCCTTAAGAGGCGACCAAGAAGTGGTCAAGACATATTTTGCCCCACGTGGTACAAATATTCCTGAATTCATTGCTTCTCGCCCAATCTTAAAACCATTCAAGAAGAAAGAATTAGGTCTTATCATTAACGAAATCTTCCAACGTTATGATCGTCAAGGCAATCCAAAGACATCCGCGGTGTTGGATAAGATTAAAGACCAAGGCTTCCATTATTCTACAGTAGCCGGCTTAACCGTCTCCTTAAGTGATATTCACGCTGTTAAAGGCAAAGAAGAAATCTTAAAAGAAGGTGATAACAAAGTCGCTAACTTAAAAGAATTATACGAAATGGGTATGTTAACCAACGAAGAAAGACATAAACAAGTCGTCAACGTTTGGGAAAATGTTAAAGACCAAGTTCAAAAGAAACTTGAAGTCCAATTCAAACAAGATACACGTAACCCAATCTTCATGATGTCTGATTCCGGTGCTCGTGGTAATATTTCCAATATTCTCCAATTAGCCGGTATGAGAGGCTTGATGGGTAGTACTTCTGGTTCCACTATCGAACTCCCAGTTAAATCATGTTTCCGTGAAGGTATGAACGTGTCCGAATTCTTTATCGCCACCCACGGTGCTCGTAAGGGTGGTGCTGATACCGCGTTAAAGACCGCTGACTCTGGTTACTTAACTAGAAGATTAGTCGACGTTTCTCAAGACGTTATCGTTAGGGAAGAAGACTGTGGCACTGACCACGGCTTCGAAGTCTTTGAAATCAGAGACTCCGCTAGAGATGCCGTCATCGTTAAACTCGAAGATCGTTTAGTTGGTCGTTTCGCTCTCAATGATGTCGTTAATCCACAAACTGGTGAAGTCATCGTTAAGGGTAACACCATGATTCACGAAGACGAAGCTAAAGCAATCGTCAACGCTGGTATTAAATCCGTTGTCATTCGTAACTTATTCGGTTGTGAAACAAAAGATGGTGTTTGCGTACACTGCTATGGTCGTAACTTAGCGACAGGTAGAAGAGTTCAAGTTGGTGAAGCAGTTGGTATTATGGCTGCTCAATCAATTGGTGAACCAGGTACCCAATTAACCATGAGAACATTCCACACCGGTGGTGTTGCGGGCTCCGATATTACTCAAGGTTTACCTCGTGTTCAAGAATTATTCGAAGCACGTACTCCAAAGGGCGAAGCCTTAATTAGTGAAATTTCTGGTACAGTCACCAAGATCGAAGAAAAGAATGGTTGCTACTTAGTGACCGTTAAGAACGATCTTGATGAAAAAGAATACACCACAAACTTCGGTGCGAGACTAAGAGTCAAGAAAGGTGACTTTGTCAAAAATGGTGGCAAGATCACTGAAGGCGCTATCTCTCCTAAGAAGTTACTCGAAGTCGCTGATGTGACAGCGGTGGAAAACTACATCTTAAAAGAAGTCCAAAAGGTTTATAGTGCTCAATCCATTGGTATTTCCGATAAGCACATCGAAGTTATCGTCAGACAAATGTTAAGAAAAGTCTTAGTCATTGAAGCTGGTGATACCGATATGTTAAGTGGTACACGTGTGAACGTTAATACATTCACCGCGAAGAACACTGATGCCATCTTAAGTGGCAAACACCCAGCCGTCTTCTCACCATTAATTCTTGGTATTACAAAGTCCGCTTTGGAAACAGAATCATTCCTCTCTGCGGCTTCCTTCCAAGAAACAACCCGTGTCTTAACAGATGCCGCTATTAAAGGCAAAACTGACTACTTACACGGCTTAAAAGAAAACGTCATCACAGGTCACCTTATCCCAGCGGGTCGTGGCTTAATGAACGATGCTGCTTCTGACGATATCTCTGCCCACTTCTCTGTTACTGAAACAATGAAAGAAGTGAGTGATAGATATATCGAAGAGCACGAAAGAAAAGTCAAAGAAATCAACGAAAAGATTCACGCTTTAGAAGAAGATAAGAAGTAGTTGAACTATTAAACAACAAGAGTCATCCATATGGGTGGCTCTTTTTGTGCCCATAATTATTGAAAATAAAAAATCTATTTGAGAAAATAACAAGTGGTTATCAATAAATTAGATAATCAATAATGAATAATTAGATAAAAAATAACAGTTTTTCTATTCTAATTCGTCTTAATTAACGAGAGGTGCAAATGAGCATTTCATCAAAAACCATCCAAGGCTTCATCCTAGGTAATCAAGAAGCGATCGGTGAGGTTTATGACGAATACAAAAATCTGATGTACTTCGTTATCGCCTCGTATATCTCTCTTCCAGAAGATTGTGAAGATGTTTTAAGTGAGTCCTTCATTAAGGCAATTAATTCTAGAAGCAACATTAAAGATCCTAGCAACTTAAAGACATACTTAACCGCAATCGCAAGAAACCAAGCCCTTGATTTCTTAAAGAAGAAAAGAGAAATCGCTAATAGTGAAGTCATTGATGAGATGTATGGTGAAACCGACCAATATAACGTCATGCTCAATATGTTAGAACCTCTCCTCACTAATAAGGAGACTATTGTCACTTATTACAAGGCTGTTTTCCAATATACCTGGCCAGAAATCGTGGAACTTACTGGTATTAAAGAAAGCACCGCTAGAAAGCTATACGCTGAGGCACTTGAGAAACTCAGAAAGGAGCTACGTTAAGATGAACGATATTGAAAAGAAACTGAGAAAACGTGCTATGCAAAAACTTGATAAGTTTGCGCATAATCCATATCACGTTAATAAACCATCATTCTTCTCTAGAATACCTTTGTGGGGCAAAATTATGGTCCCTGCCTCTTTAGTGACCGCAGTCGCTGTCGTAGCTTTCGTTGGCCTTATTAACGGTGTTGGTAAAAGTAACGCCACCCTAGCACCAAGTAAAAATGGTGATGTTTCCCATTATTCACCAGCAGAGCAGGATACCAGTAATGATAAGGGCTATACTGGTGATCCAAGCGTTCCTGGTGCCGCTCAAAAACAATCTATCCGCGTCAACGGTGTTGATTATGCCTTTATAGCAACTGGCAGTAAAGGTAGTGGTGAAAGTAGCATGTACGCTACTGTCCAAGAAGAAAACCTCGGTAATTTAATAAGTGAAACTACTGATTTAACATTATATGAGATTAAGAATTATTCTTCTGATACCTTCATCGCCGCAAAATATGCTAATAATCCTAATATCTTTGTGTGCTTTAATGAAGATATCACATTCGCCACAATTGATGATTTCTTAAACAAGATTCCATTTATGAGTGATTCATCAATCGCAAATCAAAAGATTATGATATTTGATGATCAACCAAATAACAAATATTACACAGGGGCGGATACAGCAACTATTAATTCTTATCTATTTACCGATACTGGCTCCGCTAGTGCGACAACATATACACAAGCAGAAGGTGAAAGCGCAATTACTATGCCTTTCAAATTAAACACATTTAATAGTGAATGTATGAAAATCATCCTCTATAGAAGTGGACACATGCGAATTCAGATTGCTGATAATGATAAAAATGTCTACAATGTCGGCGAAAATATATATAGCAGTGTTCGCACTTATATTGAGACTTTAACCGCAGTAAACGGCTAATATTCCTTCATTTTTAACTAGTTAAACGTTAGATGTGCTATAATAACTTCCGCAAAAGGAAGTATATTATGGAACAATATAAAATAGTTATCGATTTATTAGGCTCCGATAAAGGTCCAGAAACAGTCCTTTTAGGCGCCTCTTTAGCGTTAAAAGAATTTCCTAACTTATTTATCACTCTTGTCGGTCCCGAGGCTCTCGTAAACAAAAAGAAGGATGAATTAGGAATAGATATGAACCGTATTAAAGTTATTAATGCGGAAGAAACAATTACTAATTATGAAAATCCTTATACAGGTATTATGAATAAACCACAAGCTTCTTTAGTCTTAGCGATGAAAGAAGTTGGTAATCCAGAAGAAAACTACGCTGGTATGATTACCGCTGGTAACAGCGGAGCTATTCTCATGGGTAGTTTTAGATTCTTAAGCGATGAAAATAAAACAAGACCATGTATGGCCGCTGTTCTTCCTAACGGGAAAGGCACTTATAGCGCCGTCGTGGACACAGGTGCGACAATTGATTGCTCCACTGGACAATTACACTCATTCGCCCGTTTAGGCTCTGATTTGATGAAAAAGATGTATAAGATCGAATCTCCCCGTGTTGCCTTACTTTCTAATGGTGCGGAAGCTACTAAAGGTAACCACTTAGTTAAAGAAACATATCCTTTATTAAAAGAAGATGAAACAATCAACTTCATCGGTAATATTGAAGGTAACCAAACTTTAACGGGTGACGCTGATGTCATCGTCTGTGATGGTTTCGCTGGTAACCAAGTTCTTAAGAACGTTGAAGGTGTCGCAAGACAATTAATCACCGATATCGTCAAACTCTCTAAAAAGAGAGAAAGACCAGAATTCATGGAAGTCGCACAATACTTAATGAAATCCTATGATATCTCCGCTTTAGGTGGTGGTTTAGTGTTAGGCGCGCGCAAACTTATTATTAAAGCGCGTGGTAATTCTGATGAAAGAGCAATCGTTAATATTTCTAGAATGATGCTCAATCACGCTAGTGGTGAAGCAGTCTTAACACAAGAACAAAGAAACGACGCTCTACGTTGATAGAAGTTTACGATTTTGGTAAACTAATTAAGTTGAGGTAAATAATCATGTTAGAAAAATTAAAAGAATTAATGAAAAACGTTGATCCAGATCTTAATTTAGATAACGTTACTTTAGATACTAAACTCGTGGATGATCTCCATTTTGACTCCTTAGGTATTATGATGTTTGCGATGGCCATCGAAGATGAATATGGTGTGACATTTGATGAACCAATGAACTTCGTGACTGTTAAAGATGTCGTTGACTATCTCGAAGCAAACAAGAAGTAAATAGTCACAGTAATAGTTAAATAAGAGCCGCACATGTCGGCTCTTTTTTAGTTTTTCTAAACGTGATTCCTTCTTTTTTCTTGAAATAATACGCGTATATATGCATAATACGATTAACAAGAGAAAATATCTTGATAATGAGAAAAGAAACTAAAGCGTGCGTCTTAGTTTCTTGAGAAAGGAAACATATTTAATGAAATTCAAAAAAGTTTTAAGCGCTCTCACTGTTATGTTAGCGCTTACCGCTGTTGCTTGTAATGGTGGTGGCAATCAATCTGATGCTCCAAAATCAAACAGTCAACAATCAACATCTGCTCTTCCAAGCATCAAAGTTACAGCAACTGATAACAAGAAAACTCTCGAAGTTGATGAAACAGTTAAATTAACTTCTGATGTTGAAGGTGTCACATGGGAATCCGCTAATACCGCCGTTGCGACAGTTGATGGTGAAGGCTTAGTGACCGCTGTCAGTGCTGGTTCCGCCAAAATCACAGCCAAGAAAGATGGTTATAAAGATGGCTCCATCACAATCACAGTCAATGCTCCAGCTGATCCATTATTACAACCATTAGAACGTACATACACCGAAGGTACACCAGCTCAAAACTCCGCTGGTAAGGATTACATCCCATTAACAGATGCGACAGCCAACAAAGTTGGTGTTAAAATCGCTATTACTAACTGGGAAATCGCTGAAGGTTCACCAGACACCACAAAGTTAGGTACCGATGGTGGTATCGAACCAAAGAATGACCACAGTGTCTACCTTGCTTATAAGCTCACCGCTCCAAAAGCCGGCACATACCAATTAGTTATGACTGGTAAATGTTCTTCTGGTGATGGTGCAAGCAAAACTCTTGATGAAAGAGCCTTCTCCGTTAAAGTTAATGGTGAAGAAGTTGATGTCGTCGCCGACAGAAACCCAGTCACCACAACATCCGCGGCTTTCGTCGCTGCTCCAAGAGTGACCTTAAGAGGTACAGAAGAAGATATCATTGCTGTTTCTTGCTCCGACTACCGTATCAAATTTGATACAGCTTCCTTCTTACTCTTCAACGAAATCTAATAATTAATTATTAAGTTTCAAATAAACCATCGGCTCAAACCGGTGGTTTTTATTGTGTTTTGCAAGTATGACACACCAGGACTAGTGTGTAGTATTTTATATTTTTTATTGCGCGTATTTTATTCCTTATATATTATATATGAGCGTGTGCAAATCACACCCAGACCAATTTCGGTCGTTTTTAATGGGAAAGTACCGATACACCAGGTACTGTGGTGCGCACACTATGAAATAGTTATTGAAAGGAGCAATTATGCCAACAATTAACCAATTAGTGCGTCAAGGCAGACAAAATAAGACATTCAAGTCTAAAGCCCCTGCTCTTGGTCAAAGATGGAATTCTTTGAAGAAAAAAGAAACAGCACAACCTGCAGCGCAAAAACGTGGCGTTTGCACCCGTGTTGGTACAATGACACCAAAGAAACCTAACTCAGCTTTAAGAAAATACGCTCGTGTTAGATTAAGTAATGGTTATGAAGTCACTGCCTATATCGGTGGTGAAGGACACAATTTACAAGAACACAGTACCGTCATTATTAGAGGCGGCCGTGTTAAAGACCTCCCAGGTGTGCGTTATCACATCGTTAGAGGTACATTAGACTGCGCTGGTATCGAAGCTCGTCGTCAAGGTCGTAGCTTATATGGTACCAAGAAGCCAAAGAGTGAAGAATAGGAGGTAGTAAAACTATGCGTAAAGGAAATGCAACCAAACGTGATGTCTTACCAGATCCAATTTACAACTCAAAGTTAGTCACACGTTTAATCAACAAAATTATGCTCGATGGTAAGAAAGGCACCGCTCAAAATATTCTCTACAGTGCTTTCAAGAAAATCGAGGAAAAAACTGGCAAACCAGCAATGGACGTCTTCGCGACAGCTATTAACAACATTATGCCAGAAGTCGAACTTAAGATGAGAAGAGTCGGTGGTGCGAACTTCCCAGTTCCAACTGAAGTCTCCCCAGAAAGAAAAGTTACATTAGGTTTAAGATGGTTAGTCAACTATTCACGTTTAAGAAATGAAAAGACCATGCAAGACCGCTTAGCTAACGAAATCATTGATGCCGCTAACGGCACAGGTGCGTCAGTTAAGAAAAGAGAAGACACCCACAAAATGGCAGAAGCTAATAAAGCTTACTCACATTATCGTTGGTAATCAGTTAGGAGTATTAGAATATGGCACGCGAATATGATCTAGCACATACACGCAATATCGGTATCATGGCTCACATCGATGCTGGTAAAACCACAACAACCGAACGTATTCTCTACTTCACTGGTAAAATCCACAAAATTGGCGAAACCCACGAAGGTTCCGCAACAATGGACTGGATGGAACAAGAACAAGAAAGAGGTATTACCATTACATCTGCTGCTACAACAGCCACATGGAAAGGTAATCGTATCAACATTATCGACACTCCTGGACACGTCGACTTCACAGTCGAAGTTGAAAGATCTCTCCGTGTCTTAGATGGTGCTATCACTGTCTTAGACGGTAAGAATGGTGTCGAACCACAAACTGAAACAGTTTGGAGACAAGGTTCCAAATATGGTGTTCCACGTATCGTCTTCGTTAACAAACTCGACGCTATCGGTGCGGACTACGAAATGTCTGTTCGTTCCTTAAGAGAACGTTTAGGCGCTAATGCGGAAGCTGTCCAATACCCAATCGGCATTGAATCCTCCTTAAAGGGTTGGATTGATGTCATCACACAAAAAGCATATGTTTATGCTTCTGATGTGAATGAAGAACCACATGAAGTCCCAGTTCCAGATGAATACAAAGACAAACTCGTCGAACTCAGACAAAAATTATTCGAAGCTTTATCTAACTTCGATGAAGATATCCTCATGATGGTCTTAGAAGGTCAAGAACCAGATGAAGAACAAACCAAAACTGCTATTCGTAAAGCCGTTTTAACTGGTGAATTCCACCCAGTCTTCTGTGGTTCCGCCTACAAGAATAAAAACGTTCAACCTTTATTAGATGGTGTTATCGATTACTTACCATCCCCATTAGATATCGCTCACGCGAAAGGTACAGATGATCGTGGCAATGAAATCACTTGCGAACCAGATGACAACGCTCCTCTTGCTTGCTTAGCTTTCAAGATTGCTACTGACCCATTCATTGGCCGTTTAGCCTATGTCCGTGTCTATAGTGGTACATTAAAATCAGGTAGCTATGTCTATAACTCCACCAAAGGTGTGAAAGAAAGAATTGGCCGTGTCGTCTTAATGCACTCCAATCACCGTCAAGAAGTTCCAGAACTTCACGCTGGTGACATCGGTGCGGTCGTCGGTTTAAAGAGCACAATCACTGGTGACACACTCTGCGATGTCGGTAATACCATCGTCTTAGAGAAGATGGAATTCCCAGCTCCAGTTATTGAAGAAGCTGTTGAACCAAAAACAAAAGCTGACCAAGAAAAGATGAACATCGCCTTACAAAAACTCGCCGAAGAAGATCCAACCTTCCGTGTGAGAACAAATCCTGAAACAGGCCAAACCTTAATCGCTGGTGTCGGTGAATTACACTTAGACATCATCGTCGATAGAATGAAGAGAGAATTCAACGTCCAAGTTAACGTTGGTGCTCCTCAAGTCGAATATCGTGAAACAATTAAGGCTATGGGCGAATGTGAAGGTAAATACGTCCGTCAAAGTGGTGGTCGTGGTCAATACGGTCACGTCTGGATCCGCTTCGAACCAAACGAAGGCAAAGGCTTCGAATTCGTTGATGCCATCGTTGGCGGCACTGTTCCAAAGGAATATATCAAACCAACTGAAGAAGGCTTAAAAGATGCCCTCAACAGAGGTATGATCGCAGGCTTCCCAGTCATCGATATCAAAGCTACTCTCTATGATGGTAGTTACCACGATGTCGACTCCTCTGAAGCGGCTTACAAGATTGCTGCTTCTATGGCCTTAAAAGAAGCTGCTAAAAAATGTCAACCAGTTATCTTAGAACCAATCATGAAGATTGAAGTTACTGTCCCAGAACAATACTATGGTGATGTCTTAGGTGATATCTCTCGTAGAAGAGGACAAATGACTGGTGAAAGTCAAAGAGCTAACGCTAAGATTATCGAAGCGGAAGTACCATTGAGCGAAATGTTTGGTTACGTCACCGACTTACGTAGTATGACTCAAGGTAGAGGCAACTACGTCATGCAATTCGATCACTACGGTGAAACACCAAGATACGTTCAAGAAGAAATTTTGAAAAAAGCGGGAAATATCGCTCGCTAAAAATAATGTGTAATATCAAATGATATTGCACGAAACAAATTAATGCTATATTATGATTTCGTTGCAAACTTGTTATTAACGAAAGAAAGGAGATTTCAATTTTATGGCAAAACAACATTTTGACAGAAGTAAACAACACGTCAATATTGGTACCATCGGTCACGTTGACCACGGCAAAACAACATTAACAGCCGCTATTACATCTGTCTTAGCAAAACAAGGTGGCGCAGTCAAAACTGACTATGCTCAAATCGACTCCGCTCCTGAAGAAAAAGCTCGTGGTATTACAATCAACACCGCTCACATCGAATATCAAACAGCGACAAGACACTATGCCCACGTCGACTGCCCAGGACACGCTGACTACGTCAAGAACATGATTACTGGTGCTGCTCAAATGGATGGTGCTATCCTCGTTGTCGCAGGTACTGATGGTGTTATGCCACAAACTCGTGAACACATCTTATTAGCCCGCCAAGTCGGTGTCCCATATATCGTTGTGTTCATCAATAAAACAGACTTAGTCGATGATCCAGAATTATTAGACTTAGTCGAAATGGACGTCCGTGAATTATTAAATTCCTACGGCTTCCCAGGCGATGAAGTTCCAGTTATCCGTGGTTCCGCTAGAAAAGCTCTTGATGGTGACCCAGAAGCTGAAAAAGCTATCATCGAATTAATGGCAGCTTGCGATTCCTATATCCCAGCTCCAGCTCGTGAAAACGACAAACCATTCTTATTAGCTATCGAAGACGTCATGACAATTTCTGGTCGTGGTACCGTCGTTACAGGCCGTGTCGAAAGAGGCCAAGCTAAATTAGGTGATGCCGTCGAAATCGTCGGTATCAAACCAACACAAAACTCTGTTATTACAGGTCTTGAATCCTTCCGTAAGATTCTTGATTACGCCGAAGCCGGTGACAACGTTGGTGTCTTATTAAGAGGTATCAACCGTGACCAAGTCGAACGTGGTCAAGTCCTTGCTAAACCAGGTACAGTTACCCCACACAGCAAGTTCAAAGGTCAAGTCTACGTTTTAACAAAAGAAGAAGGTGGCCGTCATACAGCTTTCTTAAGCAACTACCGTCCACAATTCTACTTCCGTACAACCGACGTCACAGGTGTTATCACACTTCCTGCTGGTGTCGACATGGTTATGCCTGGTGATAACGTCGAATTAACAGTCGAACTCATTCACCCAATCGCCATGGAAAAAGGTACCAAATTCTCCATCCGTGAAGGTGGCAGAACCGTTGGTGCTGGTACAGTTGCTGAAATTCTCAAGTAATTTCACCAAACTAAACAAACAAAAAACTCATCTTCGCGATGAGTTTTTTTATATCAATTTAATAGCTAGTTGAGAGAAAACATGTTTAGTGTTTGCTCTGGATCAAGTACCATTAAACCAGCGTTCGTGAAATGCTTAAGATTATTAGTAACGACGATAGGAATCATATTGGTTTTAGCTATTTCACATATAATCGCATCTTCAAAATCATTCATCTCTGTTTTAAGACAAGCAAGTACATCGCCTTTTAAGAAAGGCAATATCTCAAACGAATCTACAATCGCACTTAGATTGGCACGTATTTCTTGCTCAGTTCGATAATATTTTTTGAAAATATAATAGATATCAGTGATTTGCTTTGAGGATATATAACCTTTGATATTTCCGTAAAGAACATGTCTCCAGAGCTGTCTTGATGGCTGATAGTTATTATCTCTCAACGTTAAAGCATCGATGATAACGTTTGTGTCTATGAAAACTTTAATTGGTTTATTCTCTACTGATGTCGTCATCATCGTAAGCCTCACTTGGTAAAGAACCAAACATTTTTTCAACTTGGTCCATTAGTTTAATCTTTTGTGGGGTAATGTAAAAAACTACTTTACCTCTATTGGTAACTTCGATCTCTTGTGTTTGGCCTAAAAGCATATATTTGCCAAGATTCTTTTTCAATTCAGTAGCAGTAATCGTACACATAACATAATTCCTTTCGTACGAATACATATTAAGATAATGTACGATAAAATTCAATAGAATTGATTAATGTAGTTTTGTAGGTACAAAACATTATTTAATGCTATAATGCTCTAATAGGAAAAATACTATGAAAAAATCTATTACTTTATTAGGATCATTATTCCTACTTACCGCTCTTGTAGCGTGCCAAGCTAATCCCACATCTTTTGAGTTTAGATTAAAAGACGGTGGCGATGTATTTGATTTCCACACTGAACTACAAAATAAATACATCAATAGTGAAGACTATTTATCTACAAATGGTATAGCCGCAGGTAGTTCATCAAAAGAACAACCTATGCCTTTATCTATTAACTGGGAAGAATCTAAATCAAACACTAATAAGAAACCAAAATATTTCATCGTGGATATTTATGAAGGAAGTAGTGAGACTCCTTGGTACACCAAAAGTAATATCACGAACTTTGATCAAGATGAATTCTTTAATTTTAAGCTAAATACCGAATATCAATATCAAGTCACTGCCTATTATAGTGAAACATTACAGTTTAAAAGCGAGAAAAAAGCCTTTAGAACCACGAATAAAGGTCCACGTAACTTATACGTCAATAATGTTATGAACATTCGTGATTTAGGCGGGCATGGCATTAAACAAGGTTTAATCTACCGTAGTGGACGTTTTAATGAAGATGAAGATCTTGATGGTAAATCTTTATTAGATGAACAATCTAAAGATGTTTTATTAAATACTTTAAAGATTAAAACAGAAGTCGATTTAAGAAGACCAGGAGAAAACGGTAACATCAATGCCTCACCATTAGGCGAAACAGTCTCCTATAATCATTTACCAATGTATTATGGTGGTGAAAACGTTCTCACTTATGTTGGTGAGCGTAGTGCTTTCTTATATGATAATCCAGCGCGTATTAAGGAGTTCTTTGAACTTCTTAGCGATAGAAATAATTATCCAATTGATTTCCACTGCGCGATTGGTAAAGATAGAACAGGCTGTATGGCCTATTTAATCGAAGCTTTATGTGGGATGGAAGAAGAATATCTCTATCGTGATTATTTATTCTCTAATTTCGCTAAAATAAGTGGCATTTGTAAAACTGAAGATATTGATGATAGATATGGCGCTACTCTCAAAGCGTATGAAGGCGAGACCTTACAAGAAAAGACATATAATTATTTGAATAAAGTTATCGGTGTTACCACTGAAAAACTCGACGCAATTAAGGATATATTAATAGATAAATAGTAGGTTATGGCTGAAGAAGAGACAGTAACACAAGAAAATTATATTGATATTCATCCTTTGAAAAAGGGTAGAAGGATCTTAGTTTTCCTCGCTGATTTCTTCATACACTTTATTTTGACTTATCTTATTTTTAATATTGCCGCTGCCCCAATTGGTAAAGCCGCAACAAATTATAACGCTAAAAATGAAGAACATGTTTTAACCACACTAGATATGTATGATCATTATTACAATTCGAAAGTACTGCTACGTGATAGTGGTTTTGATCGTACAGATGTGACTGCAGGCGTGGAATATACATATCGTTGCTTCTTAAGCTATTTCGTTTTAGACACCGAAGAAAGTGTTGATACAAAAACTCCACAATACGGTCATAAAAAAGAAAACGATACTATCTATCATTTCTATCATGATATTAGAAATAAAGAACAAACATATTTTGATAGTTTCAATTACTATAATAAGAAAGATAATTACTTCGAATATAATGATTCCACGAAGGAATATAATTTAAAAATAGAGGTTAAAAACGAACTATATGCTTTCTATGATCCAAAAGACGCGATGGGCGATATTGGGCAAAAGTATTATAAGGATATATCAAATAATCTCTTTAATCCTCTTCTCGCGGAAGTGATGAATGATATTGAAAAGAACGATTTACATTATGAGGGTGAAACTCGTTCATATTTAGAATGTAAAAACCGTATCAAAGAACTTGAAACATATCATGGAAATCTCATGACTATCTGTGCTTATATTTCTCACGTTATTGTTTGGTCAGGATTATTCCTCGTTTTTCCTTTAATAAATAAAAATAGAAAAACATTAGCGATGCTCTTTATGAAAATTGAAAGAGTGGACTTCTATTCTATGAATCACACAAAGAAAAGAATGGTAGTGGCCAGCGCTTTATATAGTCTATTTGCGACCTTACTTGGCATTATGTTTATTCCATCAATGCTCGTACCGTTTAATACTTTATTTACATTAAATTACTTGCTATATGGAACTGTGTTTTCTGGCATTTTGTTAATAATTAGTCTTTTCTTTTTAATTCTTAACCAGTATAATCGTTCTCTTACCGATTACTTATCTAACTCGCTATATCTAACTAGCGAAGAGATGGATAATGTTTATCGTGCAAAAGGATATAAAATTTAATCATGGAAGACCATATTAATGAAGTTGTTTCTGATGCAGAAATAGCGAGCAATAATCAAAATATTAACGTTTTGTATTATAGCCCTAAATTTACTCATCGAATATTCGCTAATCTTTTGGATATTCTTATTTTCATTATGGTTTTTCTTTCACTCTTCTTGGGTGTACGTGAAATTATAAGGATAACGCCTACCTATAAAGCTAAATCACAAGAACTAACACAAATGCGTTTGGATTCTGGTTTATATGCCTATGATGACGATAATGTTTTAAGAGATATCATTTCTGTTTTAAATTACGATAAAGGTCAAACCGCTAAATCGAGAATGACACGTTCTAAAGCAGCGATTGAGACATTTATGAGCTATGCTCAAAGTGTGGCCACTAATGAGAATTATGAAACAGTCGTGAAAGATTATCGCGAATATCGTTTAGCGGACACTATGGTCCATAATGATACTCCAATGTTTATCGTTAATGAATCAAACGAAGTAGTGGAAAATCCTGCTTTATTTGAATCAGTGGAAAGCGTTAGTTCTCAAATCTATACCGAATATTATAAAAAAGCGTATCAACCATACATTGATAACAAATTACAAGCTTATCTAGTCGTGGTGGTACCTCACTATAAAGACATTATTAACTACCAAACAAATATGTTGCTATGGGTTAATATTTTTGCTGTTTATTGCTTCACAGGATTACTTGTCTATTTACTTCCATTGTTCATCTTTAGACGTGGCAGGATGACATTTGGAAAAGCCTTATATGGTATTGGCTTAGTGGATTCTAACTGCTTATCGCCATCTTTACCACGTACTTTAGCCAGATTTGCGATCTTCTATTTCGCAATTTTAGTGCTATCTTTATTCACTTTTGGACTACCAATCATAATTTCTTTTTCAATTATGGTTTTTTCTAAAAATAAACAAGGTTTTGCGGATTATATGTTGCGCCTTACCGAGGTTGATGGGAAAAGAACAAAAATCTATTTTTCTTTTCAAGAAGTTGAACTCGAAAAGACCACACCATATAAAAAGCCTGTTGATTTTAAAACCAGGAATTACGACTAAGAATAATGTATTGCGTAGCGCAGGCATATGTATGTATAATAAGAATGATAAAAATGGAATGCTGGAGGCCACTCATATGGTGAAAAAATTTGTCCTTCCATGTTTGCTAGGATTAATAAGCCTTTTTTCGTTGTCATCTTTTAACGCGCCCGTAGCGAAGAACGATACTAAAACAGCATCTTTAAACCAACCACGTCTTTTAGACAGAAAAGCCGCTGCTCCTGATTATAGTAGTGAAGTTGAAATCCCAGATGGTAACCTCATGGTTTCTGCTACTTCATCTACCAAGACATCAATGGGGCAGTCTTTTACTTTTATGTTCTCAACTGGTGGTCAAGGTTGGTGCGATGCTACATCTTCCTACTTATTAGCGCCAGATGATGCCGGTTTTGATGAATATCTCAAAGATTTCAACACCAAGACCGCCGAAGAAAGAGAAGCAATTACTGAAGCTTATGAAAAAGGTGAATACGAACCTGTTCACTTCAACTCTTACGTCTATAGCTTAAATGCTACCGCAAGTGTTACTGACATCGTTATCCCTCGTTCTTTGACAAGAAACCACATTTTCAATCTCGATGTCACTCGTTTAGGTATTAATGTTGTCCCAGATTGGACAGGTATTACTTCCATTACTATTCCTCAAGAAGTTACTGAAATTTATTCAGAGTCCTTCCAAAACATTCCAGAAGGTATGGTATTTAAAGTTGAACCAGAAGCTAACTTAGAAGGTTGGGCTGCTGACTGGAATCATGGTGCTACAGTTCAATACGGTGCTAATTTCCCAGCCGCTAAAGCCGAACCATTATCCAAAGCTGGTGCTTCTAAATATGGTGATGAAACACAAAACTTCATCATTGGTTGGTATCCAAAGACTGGTGAACAAAAACCACTCGTCCTTGAATATAAAGTCAACGTTAATGGTGCTGCTGAAACTCGTTATTTCGAATTTGCTCCAACATCCGCTAGCTCATTATTTGAATGTGTTGGCCGTCAAGTTAACGACTATACAAAATCTTTATACTGCGATATCCCATTAGCAGAAGGTGAAGAAATTGACTTCTCAAGCACAGTCTTACATAACATCTACCGTGCTAAGACAGTTGGTGAAACCGCGATTACTGAACCAGAATTAAGTCAAGCTTATAGCATTGAACCAAAACAAGGTTTCTCAAGAGCCTATGATATCAATGACTTCATCAAATGCTCATTTACTGGTTTATCCACATTCTCTGGTTTCTCCGCTATCGACTTAAACGTTGATATTAGTGAAGCCAATATTTACGAACACTTAAAATCTAACTACTACAATACACACTTAAATGATATTAAGTCTGGCAAACTCAAAATCCGTTATAGATTAACTTCTTTAACTCTTTGTAGTTTCAGAATTACATATCGTGATGGTGGTGCGGATGTCCAAAAAGATGTCAAAATTGTGACACCTGTTGCACAGTTTAAGTTAGAACAACAAAAAGGTAACAGAGTCTCATTCTTATTCAAGAATAGTGATATCGCTGCTAACTTCACCGCTGATAAGATCAAAGCTGTTTCATTTGTTGGCTTATATGTCACATTAGACTTATTAGCCCAAAAAGGCCCAATCGCTCGTAGTAACGTTATTACAAGATTTGGTTACCATTCCATCATGCCATATACCGAAAAAGCTAACTTATTCGATATCAATGCGTTCTTAATTATTCTTTTAATCGCTTATGTCGCTATCTTTGTCGGTACCACAATTGGACTCTACTTCTATTTGAAGAATAAATATAAAAATGATGAATTCAGAAGAATGAAGAACAAATCATACTTCACTAAAGCCGCCTTATTCTTATTCGGTAGCTTAGTGGTCTTATTTGATCTCGTCTTCATCGTTTTAAGAGCCAGTGCTTTAAATAACGCTATCGTTGTTTATAACCCAGCCGATGCCTACATCATCGTTCTTTCTGTGATGTCAGTCGTCATCATTGGCTATTTCATCAAATATATGGTCGGTGTTATTAAGACCAATAAAGAAAGAAGAAGAATCATTAAACTCAAATTAAACGAAGACGTCGATGATGACGGAACGAATTAAGGAGATACATTATGGAAATTAGAATTAAAGATTTAACTAAAATTTTCCCTGGTGACGCACGTAAGAACATTCGTGACACAATCGCTGTTAAAGATCTGAACTTTAACGTTGATGATGGTACTCTTGTTGGTTTATTAGGACCTTCAGGATGTGGTAAATCAACAACTCTTTACATGATTTCAGGTTTGCAAACTCCAACTTCTGGTGAAGTGTGGTTCGGTGATCAAGAAGTCACTAATTTATCTCCAGAAAAAAGAGGTATTGGCTTAGTCTTCCAAAACTATGCTCTTTATCCTCATATGACTATCTATAAGAACATCGAATTCCCATTAACAAATCTCCAAGTTGAGATTCCTCTCGTTACCTTCTTTGATTTTACCCTCAATTATGAGTATCAAATGAAGAAGAGAGATGTCCTCGATGGTATTCTCAAATCAGTCGATTCTCTTTGCAAACGTGTCGGCTTAAATAAGAAACAATTCCAAATCACCTCTTCTTTAGAAGGTGAAAACCTTAAACTTACCGTTTTACTTAAAAACGTTGCTCCTGCTAGTAAGAATTTATTCGTCGATAATTTCCCAAAAATCATCGATGCTAAATTAACCAACGTTGAAGAGGTCCAAACATCCGAAGCTTTATTCGATTCAACAGTCAGAGCTACCGTTAATAAAATCGGTGAAAAAGAGACCGTTGATTTAACATTCAAATCAAGATTAGGTAAAGACTTCGATTTACCACAAATGGACGACACAATTAGAACCATTAGAGAAGCGATTAAACCAATTGGTAATCCAGGTGAAATCGTTATTTCCCGTGGTAAACGTGGCTTCGACTTAGTGGCGCGTGTTAAATCCTTATTACATTCCCGCTTACAAGAATGCTTTGAAGCAATCTCCAATAGTGTACCAATGGAAGAAGCTCGTTACTTTGTGAGTAATGTTGTTAATGCTGAAAATCAAAAGTTTGTCAGAGACTTCTTCAAGAAACACAATTTGAAGATCACTGATATGAAGCTTTACTACGATAAAGAACACACAAAGATTTATTTCAAATTACACAGAACATCCACTGAAACCGCTAAACAAGTCATGGATGAACTCGCTGAACAATTAGAACTCAGTGATATCGTTTTAGATACAGCGCAAGCCATTGCCCACCGCAAATTAACAAAAGAAGAAAGAAGAGATATCGTTTACGATACCGCTAAACTCGTTCAAGTTGATGAATATTTGGAAAGAAAACCAAATCAATTATCCGGTGGTCAACAACAACGTGTCGCTATCGCTAGAGCGTTAGTTAAACACCCACGTGTCTTACTCTTAGACGAACCATTATCCAACTTAGACGCTCGTTTAAGATTACAAACCCGTGAAGAAATTAGAAGAATTCAACAAGAAACAGGTATTACTTCCGTGTTCGTTACTCACGACCAAGAAGAAGCAATGTCCATTTCCGATAAAATCGTTGTTATGAAACTCGGTGAAATGCAACAAATGGGTGCACCACAAGAAGTTTATAACAGCCCAGCAAACTTATTCGTTGCCCAATTCTTAGGTACTCCACCAATCAATGTCTTCAAAGGCGCTGTTAAAGGCGAAAAGATTTATGTTGGTGAAGACTGTGTTGGTGAAGCCAAAGGCATTAAAGACCAAGAAGTCTCCGTCGCTATTAGACCAGAAGGCTTTGTCCTTGCTGATGAAAAAGACAAAGGCGTCTTACATGCTGAATGTGAAATGATCCAAGTCATGGGTCGTGATATTTCCGTTGTGGCTAAAAACGAATTATGCACCAAACCAACATTTAAAGCGATTATTTCCGCTGATGACAAAGTCAATCCAGGAAAAGTTGCTTTCAAAGTCAAACCTCATAAGGTATTCATCTTTGATGCTGAAACCGATGAAAGGATCTACATTAAATAACGAAAGGAGCGTCTATGGGTATAGAATTTCTAAATTTCTTATCTAAGAAAAAAAGGACTCATAATACTGAAGGCCTACCCACAGCCGAACCTGAAAAAGTTCCTGAATATGAGGAAGGCTTACAAGAGAATGAGAATAAAGTCATTCGCTTGGTTTCCAATAAAAGAGTCAACAAACCTTACAAGGTGACAGGTATTGAAGATGTCGCTAGTAAGAACAACTGGAAAGCTTGGTTATACCTTGGTCCAGTCGTGGTCTTAATTTCCATCTTCTTACTTTATCCTTTAATTAACACCATCTTTATTTCCTTTGCGAAAGATTACCAATATGCGACTGGTCGCTTCTCTGGTTTCACATTAGAGAACTTTGGTGTCATCTTTGGCTGGGTAAAGACTGGGCAAGGCGGTCTAGAAACCTACTTTACAACGTATGCGATACCGAACACGTTGATTATTACATTCGTCACCGTGCCTGTATCCATCTTATTAGCGTTAATTATTTCTGTCGCCCTTAATTCTATTAAGTGGTTACAAAAATTCTTACAAACCGTCTTCTTCCTTCCATATGTCACTAACGCGGTGGCTATTGGTTTAGTCTTCTCAGTTATCTTTGATAAGTCTGGTATTATCAACTTCATCTTCCACTCCAACACCGTTTGGGTCTATGGTGCGGATAGATGGGTTGCTATGATTCCATTATGCTTATATATCGTTTGGAACAGTATTCCATTTAAAATCCTTATCTTATTATCTGGTTTACAAGGTATTGATAAACAATACTATCAAGCCGCCCAAATCGATAGCTGTCCAAAAGCTAAAACATTATGGAAGATTACCGTTCCATTATTATCCCCACAAATCCTTTATTTGATGATTACATCATTTATTGGATCATTTAAGGAATATACATCCGTTGTCGCTATCTTCAATGGTCCTGGCACAATGGGCAAGAACTCTAATATTCCAGACATGGAAACAATCGTTTATTACGTTTACGATAACGTTGAAAAGGGTAATACATCACGTGCGGCAGCAGCAGGTGTGTTCCTCTTTATCGTGATTCTCATCTTTACTTTCGTCCAATTTGGCGTCAGTAAGAAGAGAGTCCATTATTAGGAGGTGGCAAGTATGGCAGAACAAGTCGTTCAACAAGAAGAACAAATGACATACATTGACTTTAAGAAAGTCCGTGTCAATCCTAATATCACTTTATCCATCGTGGAAAGTGGTAAGACCGTTGAATCAATTAAACGTCGTGAAAAAGTGGTGCACATCATCACCACAGTTCTCACCTATTTATTCATCGTTGCTTTAGCCTTAACCGTGATGTTCCCATTCTATTGGATGATTATCACATCCTTAAAGCAAAACGATGAAATCATGGCTACTCAACAAACATTCTTCCCAAATATTGTTATGTGGAGTAACTATTCCTATGTTTTCGAAACATTTAACTTCACTGGTTATATGTTTAATACCATTATCGTGGCAATCTTCTCCACAGCGGGTACTTTAGTCACAACTATCTTCGCCGCCTTTGCCTTCGCTAGACTTGAATTCAAAGGCCGTGAACCATTATTTATGATCTTCTTAATGACGATGATGATTCCTGGTGAAATGATGGTTATTTCTAACTACTTAACCGTTAACGCATTCGGTTGGATTAAAGATCAAACAAGAATGGATGCTTACTTAGCGATGATTGTGCCATTTGTCGTTTCTGTCTTCCATATTTATTTATTAAGACAAAACTTCAAGCAAATTCCTAAGGAACTCTATTTAGCCGCGAAAGTCGATGGTAAGAGTGACTGGGACTTCTTATGGAAAGTCATGGTTCCTCTCGCCGCTCCTACACTAATTTCCATTACTATCTTAAAGTTCATGGGTACATGGAATTCCTATGTGTGGCCAAACTTAGTTACAAAGAACGAAGAATTCCGCTTAATCTCTAACGGATTACGTGGCAGTGCCTTCCAAGATATTGATACAGGTATGGTGGAATACGGTTATCAAATGGCCGCTTCCTTCTGTGTCACTGTCCCATTGTTCTTGTTATTCGTCTTCTTCCGTAAATACATTATGAAAGGTGTCGGAAGAGCGGGTATTAAAGGCTAATAAAATGATTAATATTGTCGCTGACAATTTAATAAAAAGGAGAAATATAATGAAAAAGAAAACTCTTGTTCCAGTAATGGTACTTGCCTCCGTCCTCTCATTAGCAGGATGTAACCAAGGTGGTAATTCTAACACTGAAAAGAAAGGCCACTTTGACCACAAAGTTACCATTAAATTTACACAAGCTTATGCTCAAGGCTATCAAGCCAAATTACAATCATTCGTTGATTCATTTGCGGAAATTGAACCAAACGTTGAAATTAAACTTGAAGATGGTTGGATCAGTGGTAACTACGATACAATCCATTCTCAAACAATTTCTGACATTCAAACTGGTGAATACGGTGACTTAGTCATCGCTTATCCAGACCACGTCGTTGACTACATCGACTTCGGTAAAGCTGTTAAGTTAGATCCATTCATGGATAACGAAGAATATGGCTGGACCGCCGCGGAAAAAGAAGACCTCGTTCAAGCTTACTTAAAAGAAGGTCAAGAATTCCCACTTCCTGGTACATATTGCTTACCATTCTCAAAATCCACAGAAGCGATGTTCTACAATGAAACACGTTTATTCGATAGTGAACTCGTCCAATTCTTAGCCACAAAAGGTATCACCATGAATAAGGCCTATATTGAATCCTTAACATGGGAAGAATTATTCGGTAAATTATGCCCAGCATTCAAAGAATATGATGCTGCTCACCCAAGTTCACCATTAATTACCGCTAAAGACGGTAGCATGAACTCTTATGTTGGTTACGATAGTGACGCTAACTTATTCATCACTCTTTCTCAACAATATGGCTATGGCTATACAAGTGTTGACGAATATGGTGAAGCTCACCTCGATTACAACAACGATAATATGAAAGCTTTAATGAAGACTTTTGCTAATGCTTCTAAAGAAGGTTACTTAAGAAGCCCAGGCGTTATCGGTAAGAGCTATTCCTCTAACTACTTCAAAGAAAATAACGTCTTATTCTCCATCGGTAGTACCGCTGGTGTTAAAAACCAAGTCGCTGACACATTCGATGTCGGTGTCACCCGTATCCCACAAGCAGAAGGTAAAGCTGCTAAGATCATCTCCCAAGGTCCATCCGTTTGTATCTTAGACCATGGTAATGATAAAGATAGACAATTAGCCGCTTGGTTATTCTATAAGCACATGACAAATACCAAGAACACAGCCTCCTGGGCTATCGAAGTTGGTTATTTACCAGTCCGTGCTTCTGCTTACACAAGTGAAGCTTATATCGACTACTGTAATACAGAAGGTAAAGATGCTCGTAGTACTGAATTATTAACCGCTCTCAACGCTGTTTATAGTTCCTCAACTGTTGACAAAGTCTTTACAACTCCTCCATTCAAAGGTTCTTCTACCGCTAGAACAGAAGTTAACTCTTTAATGGTTAACGTCTTAAAAGATGCCGCTGATGGTAAAGACATCAACGATACATACTTAAAAGAAAAATTCGATTTAGCAATCAACAATACACTCAAAGAAATGTAATAACTATTTCTCGAAAGGAGAAAAATTATGAAAAAAGTATCATTATTAATGTTCCCACTTATCCTTGCTTCCTTAGCCGGTTGTAATGGTGGTGGAAATAATAACACCGGCAAAGTCGTCATTAACTTCTGGCACACCTTTGGTCAAAAACCAGAAGCCGCTTTAAAGAGCAAAATTGCGGACTTTGTTAAGAAAGTCAAAGATAAAGAAGGCGTTGATGTTGAAGTCGTCCTTTCCTATCAAGGTGGCTACAAAGATATGCCAAGTAAAGTCACAACTGGTATTGCGACAGGTGAAAGCCCAACAATCGCAATTGCCTATGCTGACCACGTGGCTGACTATCTCGCTTTAGAAGGTGAAGAACCAGGCAAATACGTTGTCAATTTTGATAAATTCTTAAAAGACAGCGCTGTTACATTCGGTACTGAAGCCGATTATGGTGACACCATGCCTGAAAGCGATATGGTGAAGAGTTATTTAGATGAAGGTCGTTCTTTACAAAGAGAAGGTACATATTTAATCCCTCTCATGAAGTCCACCGAAATCATGACTTATAACCTTGATGCTGCTAAAGCTGCCATGGCTTACGCTTATCCTGATGTGCCAGTTGATCGTGTCCAAGAATTCATGAAGACCATCACCTGGGAACAACTTCTCAATATCGCTAGAGCCGCAGTCGAACACAAAGACACAATCTCTTCAAAACTTGAATACCCAATTTATTATGATAGTGATTCTAACTTATTCATTACCGAACTCTATCAAAACAATATTGGTTATTCTTCCATCGGCAGTGATGGTAAGGGTCGTGTTGATTTTGAAGAAAGCACTAACCTCACTAAAGCTAAAGAAATCGTCAGTGCTCTTAAACAAGCTCACGATGATGGTTTATTAACCACTCAAGGTGTTGAAGGCACCTACGCTAGTAACTCCTTTAAAGAAGCTAAAACACTCTTCTCTATCGGTTCTACTGGTGGTACTGGTTATACCATCCCAGATGCTGGTCAATTTGAAACAGCCTTTGCTAAAGTGCCAACCATGGGCGAAAAAGTGGCCTATATTTCCCAAGGTCCATCCGTTTGTATGCTCAATAATCCATCCTTAAGCAAAGCGGATAATGATAACGCGCTCAAATATGGCTGGAAATTAATCAAATACTTAACCAGCAAACAAGTTAATGTTTCATTATGCGTTAACGGTTCTGAAGGCTATTCTCCAGTGAGAGAATCTTGCTACACAACCGAAACATATAGTGACTTCATCGAAGGCGGTGAAGGTTACGCTGAAGCAGCCTTAGTTACACAAAACGACATTGCTGGTCGTTACTATAACTCCGCTGTTTTCCCAGGCAGTGCGACATTAAGAAAAGAAGTTGGCTCCTTAGTGACCAATGTCTTAAATGGTAAATCCACTCTTGATGATGCTTTCGCTACCGCCATTAACAACGCGAAGAAAGACATTAAATAATTAAAAGGAGGGCGCTATGAATAAGTTCAAACAAATTACTTTAGCCATTGCTACCTTCTTATCAGTAGCCTTATTAGCAGGCTGTCAAACAGGTGGTAATGGTAATAAAGAACCATCCCAAGGTGACGCTAACTGGGTTGACTATACACAATCTGCAGCAGTCCGTTTATCTTTAGATTATAAAGGTAGAGACTTCTATAAAGATGGTATTGGTCAAGTTAAGCTCTATCAATCCATCGATGGTGATACTGCTCACTTTATCCCATTAGTGACCACAACAAGTCGTTTAAACATTAAATCCCGTTATTATGGTATCGATACTCCAGAATCAACTGGTCGTATTCAACCATGGGGTCAACCTGCTAGTGACTTCAATAAGAAGAAATTAAAAGAAGCGGACGCTAATGGTACAATCGTCGTTTCTACAGCCCAAGAAAACTACGGTAGTCCACAATATGACTCCACTGGTGAAAGATTTGTCTCTTTAATTTGGATTAATGAAACAAAGAAAGATGCGCCATTTAACGAATTATATTTGTTAAACCTCGCCATCGTTCAAGAAGGCTATTCCTGGGTTAAGAATGTTCAAGACATGCCATCATATGCTGATACATTCTATGCCGCTGAAACACAAGCTAAGAACTACAAACTTCGCTTATTCTCTGGCGTTCCTGAAGATACCTTCCCAACTGGTGACTATGTCAATACAAGCTTATTAGACTTAAAAGTCGCTACAGAAAACTACATCAAGGATAAAAACTATCAATCACCATTAGATGGCGCTAAAGTTAGAATCCGTGGTACAGTTGCTGGTTATTCCAACGGCACAATGTACTTACAAAGCTACTTTGAAGAAAGTGATAGTGAAGAAATCCGTGGTGAAGGCAAAGGCATTAAAGGTGGCGAATATGCTGCTATTAACGTCTTCTGTGGTATGTCTTCTGTTCCAAGTAAATACAGAAAACTCAACACATTTATCCAATTATGTGTCTTCGCTAAATATAGTGAAAACTTTGGTTTCCAATTAACTGGTGCTGAAGGTCACTTCCCAATCGTTGAATCCGAAGCCACTGATGAAGACTGTAAGATCCTCATCAAAGCGGAAGAAAACGTTGGTGAACAAAGCTTACATATGATTGAATATAAAGCCGCTGAGTTAAGCGAAATCGCCAAGAATGGTAGTTTCGAATGCTTAAACTGCGCCATTAAGGTCACTGATTCTGTCGAATGTAACTATTTCCGTATCAACACTGCTGGTACTGAAATCACATTAGGCTTTAAAGATTGTGATTTTGATGCTTACATCACATTCTCTTATGCTGGTGATCCAGAAAAGAAATTTGAATATTGGAATACCGAAGAACAATTCGTCGGTAAGAAATTCTTATTAAGTGGTATTTACACATACCATACCTATAACGATAAAACCTCTTATCAAATCATCTTCAATGATGCGAGTGGTTTAGAATGGGTCAAAGAATAGTGTATTTAGGAGGCCATTAATCATGTATTGTTATCACTGTGGTTATAAACTCAACGAAGAAAAAATCGAAGCCAAAGAATCCACCTACAAGAGAATTGAAGGCATGGATATCGATACTGAGATCAACTATGTCTGTCCAAGATGTGGTCATCTTATGCATGAAAACGCCTCACCAGAAGACGTTAAATCTTTAGCAAGAGCGTGTCACGCTGAACTCCAACGCGGTCGTAATGACCTCGCTAGAGGTATGTCTAACATCTCTATTGGTGTCATTCTTTTAGTGACATCTATCGTCTTCTTACTTTTATCAAGAAAAGCGGATAATCAATTCCAGATTACCCCAACATCCCCAGAGTTCATGGTTTTCTGTGGACTCGCAGTCATTTCGGTTATACTTTTAGTGTTCGGAGTGGTCTTTACGGTATTCGGCGTGAAACGTAAAGTCACTTACACGCACCTACTAAAGGATATAAATAATCAAACCTTTGTGCAGTAGCACAGTTTCCATTTTTTGTGAAAGGAGAAATTAACATGAAAAAAGGAACAAAACTTGTTGCTTTATTGTTAGGCCTTGCCTTAATGGTTCCTGCTTGTACACCAGGCGCCAATCCAAGCAAATCTTCTCAAGATCCAGGTACATCTTCAGAAGCCCCTGTTAACTACAAGGTTACAATTAGTAACAAAGAAGAACTTCAAGCTGAATGGTTTGTTGGTGATCCATCAAGAAAAGTCAACCTTGAAGTCGAACCAAAAGCCAACATTACACAATTAGTTAATGAAGGCAAAATTACAATTACATCAAGCGACCCAGCTAAGTTAGCTGTTGAAGGTCAAATGGCCTCCCCAGTTGCCGCTGGTGAAGCCACAATCACCGTTAAATGTGGTGAATCTGAAGACACCGTCAAAGTTACCTTACAAGCTAAACAAACAGTTAAGGAAAAATATGGTGTCAATCACGAAGGTACTGCTGAAGATCCATTCGACAACGAAGATGCTTGCAAAGTTGCAAAACACGAAAAATACAACAATGAAGACTTCTATGTCAAAGGTAAAGTTTCTGCCTTCTACTATGCTCCAGGTTCTAGAACCGATGGCAACGTCGCCTTCTATTTAACACCTGCAGAAGGTAAAACAGAAAAATTCGAAGTTTTTGGTTGTTACAAAGATAAAGAAAAGAAACAGCCATTAACCGATGATGATATCTGGGTCGGTGGCGAAGTCACAGCTCATGGCCAATTCACAGTTTATAATGGTACTCAAGCTGAAACTACAGCCGCGATTTTCGTGAAATGTGAAGGTACAAAACCACAACCAAGACAAACATTAACAAAGACATTTGCTGAAGTCTTAGCAGTTGGTAATGCTTTACAAGATAGTGATAGCACATGGGATTACTACAAATTCCAAGGTTACGTCACAGTTAAGGAAGGTAATAACTTCTACTTAACCGCTACAAAGGGTGAAGCTTTAGTTCCAGGTAAATCTGATGCCGCACACCAAGAAAGAGATATTAAAGGTACCAACGCTATCGAATTATATAACGCTGGTAAAGTTGAAGCTTTAGCCGCTAAATTATTAGAAGGTGCCAAAGTCGAAGTCACAATGATCGTTAAGAACTACCATGGTACAATCGAAAACGGTCTTGACCTCAAAGATGAAGATGTCACAGTTCTTGAAGCCGGTACAAAATGGGCCGTTCCAGAACCAACAGTTGCCAATAAGACAGTTACTGAATTCATCGCTTTAGAAAATAATAAGAAGAACGCCTATACTGTTAAAGCCACAATTAAAGCTTTCAAATCTGGCGATACAAAAGACAAATATGGCAATATGACCATTACTGATGGCACAAGTGATGTCGCTATCTATGGTTCTACAGCCACAGCCACAGCTCTTGCTTGGGACGGTGCTGGTGAATATGCCTTCACAAACCCACAAGACTTCTTAACAAACGAAACAACATCCGCTCTTAAAGTCGGTGATGAAATCACAATGAAATTAATCCGTGCCGACTATATTAAAGGTGAAACCACAACCATCCAAGGTACTGGTATCATCACAGCCGTCACCCCATCCGGTGGTGAAGGCGGCGAAGGCGGTGGCGGTTCTGGTGGTGACCAAGAAGGAACAAAAGTAACTTTAAACATTGCCGAATACGCTACAGCTAATTCTGTCACATCTGGCACAAAAGTTTCATCAATCGCTCTTGATTCTGTTGTTACCGCAAAAGCCGAAGGTACAGATTCCAATACTGGCAAAATCTATATTGGTAATACAGGAACCACAGAATGGAGATTCTACAAGTCTGGTACTGGTACTCTCAAGATTGAACTTGCCGCTGGTTATGTTTTAGTTTCTGCAAAGGGTGGCGTCTCAACATCTAACTATGGTGATCCAACCGATACAGAATTCACAATTGCTGATAATAAAGCCTCCTACACAAACACATCTTCTAATTTCAATATCAAAACATTAGAAGTTGTTTATAAAGCTGCATAATCAACAACAAAACAATAAAATAGGGGCGCGTCCACCGCGCTCCTTTTTGTTAATTCCTTAAACAAAACATAAATATAGTTTGTTTATTTGCTTTAAACGTTTATTTGTTCTAAAATGTAGGCAAGAAATCAAAGGAGTTTTGATATGAAAAAAACAAGTTTTTTAATGGCACTTGCTTGCTTTGGTCTTTTGATTACTGCTTGTAACCCTGGCTCAAATTCAGGTAGTGAAAGCAAACCAGCTAGTTCTAGTGGTGCTGCTTCCACATCAAGCAAACCAAGCACATCAAGTACCCCAACACCAAGTAGTTCTTCTGTCGCACCAGACCCAGAAACATACTACTCTGCTCCATTTGAAGCGGGCTATGAAACCGCAACAAAATGGGCGAAAGGTCATGAATATAAGTTCACATTCAGCGTACCAAAGCATTACACAAAGGTCGTTTTCGCTTTCGGTGCTCAAATGAGTTCTTCAAGTCATAGTGACCGTTCCTTATACACAGACCATAATGGTGCTTCTGATAGTGACCCATTTGAAAGCAATGCAGACAATGATGGTACATGTAGAATTGCATTAAAGGTCAATGGTGTTGCTCAAGAAGTCACACATGACACATATGGCGAAGCCGGCTTAACCAATACTGAAGTCAATTACTTCAAAGTCGCAGAATTCGGTGTTAACTCTGGTACAGTCGAAGTCAGTATGACAACACATGCTTCAACAGGCTATCGTTTATTAATCGGTGAAGAAGCTAGATTATACTATAAGGCCGCTGATGAATCCGCCGATCCAGTTATCCCAGTTGATGATGGCGAAGGCTATAACATTACCTTCAGTGCCACAAATGGTGAAGTTTGGGTTTATGAATCTGGTCAAGACTATTCCGTCGCTCCAGTTAAAACAAACACAACTGAATCCAGAGACGAAGAAGGCAAAAAGACAAAATGGATTGAACCAGAAGAAGCTACCACATTAGAACCACAAGTTAACTTCAAAGTGGTCTGTGCTGCTGGTTATGAAATTGATGCTGATTGCTTAGCAATTACAGGTGAATACAATAAGATTAAAATCGTTTCCAACGATACAGAAGAAAATTCCTGGATCGTTCGTGTTACAAAAATTAAATCAGATTTAAGCATCGTTATTACTCCAAAAGTCCACGTTGATGGTATTAATGGTTATGAAATTACATTTGCGTTAACACACGCAACCGCTAAAGTCTACGTTGGTCCAAAAGATGAAACAGGTAGTAACGTTGACGCTGGTGAAGAAGGTAAATTCTACACCCGTGATAAAGTCGCTCCATATGGCTATTCCAAAACTGAACCACAATTCAACTTTGAAATCGTTCCTGAAGAAGGCTATGAATTCAATGATGGTGTTGAATGGGGTGAAGCCACAGAAATGTCTTCCAGCGCTGTTGAATTCATCACACCAAAGGCTAACTACAACAAAATTAAATTAAGTGCCAATGGTGGTTATACATTAACTAAAGTTGCTGGTGCTTTAACAATTACTGCTGTTGCTACAGAAAAAAGTGGTGGCCAACAAAACGATCCAGTTACTGTTACATTGAATCTCGCCGAATATGCTACAGCTAATTCTGTCACATCTGGCACAAAAGTTTCATCAATCGCTCTTGATACAGTTGTTACTGCAAAAGCTACAGGCACTGATGACAATACTGGCAAAATCTATATTGGTAATACAGGAACCACAGAATGGAGATTCTACAAGTCTGGTACTGGCACGCTTACAATCGAAGTTGCCGAAGGCTACACATTAGTTTCTGCTAAAGGTGGTCTTGCAACATCTAACTATGGTGATCCAACCGAAACAGAATTCACAGTTGCTGAAAACAAAGCCTCCTACACAAACACATCTTCTAATTTCAATATCAAAACATTAGAAGTTGTTTATAAAGCAGCCTAATTCACTATAATTAAACAACTAGCCCTCACTCCATAGTGGGGGCTTTTTCTATATCCTTATATTAAATATAAAGAATATTTACTTGCCTTAATTTGCCAGTTTGTTATATGATTATCTAGCGATGCACTCTTAGCTCAGCTGGCAGAGCACGTGACTCTTAATCTCGGGGTCCAGGGTTCGAATCCCTGAGAGTGTACCAATTTATTAAATAAACCTTCGAAGAAAATTCGAGGGTTTTTATTATTTTTTAGCAGTTTTTACTAACAAATGTGTCTAATAGGTGAAAGGGAGAAAAAACTGTCGAGTATTAGATGGTTTGGAGGTATAATAGCCCTATGCGAAAAAAGAGACTTGCAATCAAATTATTATTACCATTCATATCATTACTCTTGTCTTCTTGTGGTGCCAATGCAGGTAGATACTCATATGGCGATAGAGATTCTTTTTCCTATACACCAAGTCATAATTCTAGTGTAGAAGACAAAAGCCAATATGCTAGAGGGGAAAGAATTTTCGATGCTTTCTATGATACTCAAGATTATGAAACCAATTATAAAAATAGAACCACCCCTCTCTACCTCAGGGATTTTAATAATTTAAGTTTCACATTAAATAATAATGGCTATTACCAAGTCACTTTAAATATTGAAGGCAGTGATGTCCTTGTTGATAACATTGCTTCTCTTTATATCGCTGATATCAATTTTGATAACCATAAAGACATCTGCATTGGCAAATATGAAGGTTCTGAGCATAAATATTACACCGCCTATGCTTACGACGCTTATAACGGCAAAAAGCTCCTAGAACTTAATGAAATGGATCTAGGCACCGCTAGTAGTAACGACTATGCCTATAACATTAGAGATAATTTCCTCGTCGTGGAATCTTCTTATAATGTCAACCCAATTTCAATTAATAACATTGGCTATTTTAAAACTAATACCACAAAAGATGTGGATTTAGATTGGCACAAGATTAACTTTGAAATTATTGATTTAGAAACAGAAATTAAAGATATCCCAACATTTAAAGGTACAGATGGTGTTGAACGTTATATCGTTAATACACGTGATGTTTATAACAGCATTTGTTTAATTGTTAATTTCATCGGCGATTTTTCCACGTCCGTTTATAAAGAAGAGGACGTTGGTTTTACTTCGTCTTTAGGCTATTTCTTATCAATTACTGAAAGATTTATTGATAGATTAGCTGTTTCTATCAAGTTTGATAGAGAAGGCAGATACAACATTGTATGTAATGTCGGTAATTTTTACACGACTTTATATTTTGAAGCAAATAACGAGCTCTATGAAATGCTTCAAGTAGCATAGCTACATTACAACATTTTTACCGCGCAAACGTGGTCCTAAGAAACTTCAAGGACAAGAAGAAGCTACAGAAATGGTGTACAGGGAATATCGTAACCTGGCATATTTTGTGATTGCCACTTACGTTAAAAACCAAGATGACTGTAATGACATCCTCAGTGATACTTTCTTAAAAGTTCTACAAAGTAGAGAAAGTGTTAAAAACCCTGATGGCTTAAAACAGTTCATCTGTACTGTTGCTAAAAACGAGGCTATTAACTTTATTAGAAAAGATAGTCACCTCGTTAAATCAGAATTAATTGATGAGATGTATGGGGAAAGCGATAAGAACAACGATGTTCTCAACATCCTTGAACCTCTCTTATCCAATAAGGAAGTCATCGTGGTCTACTATAAAGCGATATTTGAGATGACATGGGATGAAATCACTAAGGAGACGGGAATTCCATCAAGTACCGCGAGATTAATCTATAAACAAGCTAAAGATAAGTTAAAAAAGGAGTTAAGGTATGTTTAAACAAAAGTTAAAAGAAAAAGCCTATAAGAGTTTCGATAAGTTAATTACCGATCCTTCTTTCATCAAAAACACAGCACCTATCAAACCCGCTCCAAGAAAGAATCTATTCATTCCTATCTTTAGTGCCGCTTTAGCTTGTTCCGTCATCGGTGCGGTTACTTTAACCACAGTCCTTAGAAATCAATCTAGAATTAATAACGAAAACGCTCGTATTAGAGAATTAGAAAATACCTATATTAGTCCATTCGAGGGTAAATATGGTATTTATCTCTCTTTCTGGCAAATTACTGATATGAAGAATCCTGAAAATCAAAATGGTGTTCTTCATAACTACCATGCTGTCCACGTTGTCTTAGGCGAAGTAGTGGAAGAAGGCTGGTTAGAATTTAACAATATAGAAACCAAAGATATTCAAACGCCCGTACTAAATTTCCGTGGCCAACAAACTTATGATGAATATGGTAGGGCCATTTATGACACTAAACGTGAACAATATAATATCGCGACTGTCCATTTCTCGGATGACAAAACCGCTACAATCAAAATGGCTTTAGAAGAAAATACCGTCTCTATTGGTGATGAAGAGTGGGATGCTCAAACAGACTCCATCTGGGGCAGAATGCCATTCCTTGGCACCTATAAAGCAGATAATGGCGACACTATTGAAGTCAAAGAAGACGCCACTATGGTGGAACATACCACAAAAGAAGATAGAAACATCGATTGCTACGTCATCAAATATAAGAAAGATAATATCTCCATCAACTACACTGAAGAAGTGAAGAAAAACAAATTAGTCACTAGACAAACAGATATCAAACTAGTGGATGACAAATACCAATTTGTTAAAGATGGTAAGACATATATTAGACAAGCTTAATCACAAGTAAAATCCTCAAAAAAATGAGGGTTTTTCTTATTTTTATGCATTTTTTGAAGTTTTTATTCACTAACTATTTACAAATATAATCTGTCTATATACAATTAATACAGTTAATACAGATTATGAACGACAAAAAACCAATCTTCATTCAAATTAAAGAAATGTATGAGCGACTCATTGATATGGGCGCTTATAAAGAAGGAGATGCGATGCCTTCTGTTAGAGAAGTGGGGCTAGCTTATAGCGCTAATCCTAACACAGTGCAACGAGCCTTCTCTTTAATGGTGGAAGATGGTTATCTAGTATCTATTCCGAAAAAAGGTTTCTATGTTCATAAAAATAAAGTGGATCGTTACGCTGCACTTAAAAATGAATTAAAAGAAATTATTAATAAAGGATATAGCAAAGAAGAGATTATTAAAGAATTGGAGGAAATAGACAATGATTGAAATTAAAAATCTAGTTAAAACGTTTGGTTCTGTACGAGCGGTTGATGATTTATCAATCACTGTTAACTCCGGTATTAATGGTCTAATCGGTGAGAATGGTGCGGGTAAATCCACATTATTAAGACTCATCAGTGATGTTTATCAACCAGATAGTGGTGAAATCATTATTGATGGTATTAAAAATAACGATATCAGAGCGAAGAAAGAAGTTTTCTTCCTTCCTGATAATCCCGCTGCTCCACATAACTCCGCAGTGATGCAAACATTTGAATTTTATTCAACATTATTTGATTTAGATAAAGATAAATTCATGGAAATCATGAATAAACTCTCATTGCCAATAGATAGAAAAGTCTCCACTTATTCTAAAGGTATGAGAAGACAGTTATTTATCGCTATTGCGCTTTCAAGTAACGCTAAATACGCCTTACTAGATGAGGCGTTTGACGGACTAGATCCGCTAGTCCTAGCAACAGTTAGAGAGGAAATTATCAAAGATGCGGATAAAAAGACGTACATTGTTTCCTCCCACAACATTTCTTCATTAGAAAGATTATGCGATAGCTTCATTCTTCTTTCCAGAGGCCGAGTCGGCAAGAACGGCGACGTTGAACATCTTGGCGAGAACTTTGTGAAATATCAAATTCTCGTTAAAGGCCAACTAGAACAAAAAGATTTAGAAGCACTTTCATATCGAGTCTTATCTTTCAAGAAAGTGGGTTCATTATGCAATGTTGTTTTCCACGATGAAATCGATGAAAGCATTATCCGTAACAAGATGGATGTCATTCTTTTAGAAAAGATCGCCATCGACCCCGATGAGTTAATTGCCTTAGAAATGCTCGACGCAAGAAAGGAGAACAAATAATATGAAAAGATATTTACGTTTATCAATCATTAGAAAGCTCCCTCTTTTTGTTGTCCTTTCTGTCTTGCTTCTAACTGTTGCTTTTACTAGCGCAAGTAATGTTGATTTTGAAGGTAATGATTATTACCGCTATGCAGCTAATCCAGCAAGTGGTACAGGTGGTTTGATTGGAACCTTCCTCATGATTATGACAATTCTTCCTTTCTTCAGCATGAATTACCGCTACTCATTAGCTAAAAGTGATTTATATCGTCAAGTGGCCTTTAAAGAAAAGAGAATCAGGTATGGTGAACATTTATCATCTTTGATTATCGTATGTATCGCTTTTACTATCGCCTTGTCTGTTCAAATCGCCACATTAGCGGTTAGAAACTACGTCATCGTAGAAAACCCTGATTTCTATTTATATTACGCCTGGTTTATTCCAATGTACTTCACTTGCTTAGTGGTGGGCACAGGCTTATATTTCATCTCATATTTATTAGTTTCACGTAGTAACGTCTTTATTAACTCTTTGCTCGTCTTTTGCTTAGGATATACATTCTTTAACTGCATTAACTATGTGGTTATTGCATATTGCACTAGAAACATCGCTGAGGCTAGTTTCTTCCTTCAAGGACCATCTGCGATAGGCGCTATTTCTTACGTCGCACAAGAATTTGAATCGTTGATTTGTGGCAATGCACTTCTTCTTCCAATGACGGAAACCACAGAATGGCAATACAACGCATCGTTCTTCACTTGCATTATTGAATTTGTCCTATTAGCGGCCTTAGGTATCGTGGCCTTTGTCATTGAAAAAGATCCATCCAGTGAATGGGCTGGTAAACCAGATAGTGACAAACCATATCAAGAAATCTTATTCCACGCTGGCTTTGGCACAATTGGCTTAATTATCGGTACAATCATGTCAGGCTCAATATTTAGCTCAATCTTGTCATTATTGTTCTATGTTAGTTATGCCGCTTCCTATTACACCTTATATGGCTTATTACGCCGTAACTTCAAATTAAAGGGTTATCAATTCGCTGTCCTCTTTGGTAATGTCGGATTATCAATTATCGCTGGCTTTGTTTATATGGCGATAACTAGCTTTGAATACTAGCACTAGTAGTGTTGAATAAAGGCAAAATATGCACTAAAATATACTAAAAGAAGGTATATGCATATGAAGGGACCTAGTGTTGCTGTTTTAAAAAAGTATTTAACGGCGATGAGCAAAAACAAAGTCAAATACATGACTTGTGAAAGATTATCGCGTATCGTTGGTGTTTATCCAGAAGTCATCGCGGAGAATCTCTCCTATTTTGACCCAATCTTAAACATGGATCCTTCTTATGATTTATTAGCCCTTATTCCTCAAATTAAGAAATATATCCAAGAAGAGGAAGATAAGAAAGCCGCTCCGGTTCATAAAGTCACCGCCACAAAAAGAGATGTGGTGGAATATGAATCAGTCAGTGATTTCGTCTATAAGAAGATGACTTTCGCCGGTATGGTCGATCGTAGTCTTGTCCTTAATGAAAAAGATTTAAGAGTTCTCAAGCGTCTCGTAAATGACGAATTAGCGGAACTTAAAAAGAAAAAATAATAAACAATGACCTCTCGATTGCTAGACGAGAGGTTTTTTCTTCGACCACGTCAATAATAAAAAAGCATCATAAAAATATCACAGAAAAATAACAATTTGTGTCCTTGTAAACGCGCATACATGCTCGTATAATATTATCGGTATTTTAGGAGGGATTTTACATGTCCGAAATTAAAAAGACCATGCTATCTGTCGACGGTAATACCGCGGCGGCATTAGGCTCTTACAATTATATTGAAGTCGCAGGCATCTACCCAATTACTCCATCCTCACCAATGGCGGAGAATATTGATGTCTATGCTTCCCAAGGCCGTAAAAACTTCTTTGGCTCAGTTGTCAAAGTTAGTGAAATGCAATCCGAAGCCGGTGCTTCTGGTGCAGTCCACGGCGTCCTTCAAGCTGGTGGCTTAGCAGCTACATATACTGCTTCCCAAGGCTTATTATTAATGATTCCAAACATCTACAAATGGGTTGGTGAATTATTACCAGCAGTGTTACACGTTTCCGCTCGTAGCTTAGCGACACGTAGCTTATCCATCTTCGGCGATCACCAAGATATCTACGCGATTCGTCAAACAGGCATCGCGATGATTTGTTCACACAGTGTTCAAGAAATCGCTGACTTAACAAACGTTGCCCACTTAACAGCTATCGATGCTGAATATCCAGTCTGTCACTTCTTCGATGGTTTCAGAACTTCTCACGAAATTCAAAACGTTGAATTCATCGATGATGCTGAATGGAAGAAATTACTTCCAATGGATAAGGTTGAAAAGTTCAGAGCTAGAGCTTTAAACCCACATACACACCCAGTCACACGTGGTGGTGCGGAAAACGACGATATCTACTTCCAAGGTAGAGAAGCTCAAAACAAGAAAGTGGAAGAAGTCATTGAAGTCGCTGAAAAGTATTTCAAAGAAGCCACAAGACTTACAGGTCGTCCATACGCCCCATTCACATATTATGGTGATAAGAACGCTGATAGAGTCATCATCGCTATGGGTTCTGTTACAGAAACCATCACTGAAGTTATCGATGACTTAAATGCTAAAGGCGAAAAACTTGGTCTTATCAAAGTCCATCTCTATCGCCCATTCTCTGCGAAACACTTATTAGCCGTCTTACCAAAGAGTGCTAAACACGTCGCAGTCTTAGATAGAACAAAAGAAGCTGGCTCCGCTGGTGAACCTTTATATGAAGATGTCGTTGCTGCTTTCAACGCTGCAGGCTTAAACGATGTCGAAGTCTTAGGTGGCCGTTATGGTTTATCTTCAAAAGATACACAACCAAAAGATATGAAAGCCGTCTTTGATTTCTTAAAAGCGGACAATCGTTGGAATGGCTTCACCGTTAGCATTAACGATGATGTCACCAACTTAAGTATCCCAGTTGATAATAACTATCATGTTAAAGGTGACTACACATCTTGCTTATTCTATGGTTTAGGCTCTGATGGTACAGTTTCCGCTAACAAATCTTCCATTAAGATTATCGGTGATGCTACTGGTCAATACGCCCAAGCTTACTTCGCTTACGATAGTAGAAAAGCTGGTGGCGTTACCCGTTCTCACTTAAGATTCGGTAAATCCCCAATTCATAGTACATACTATGTCCAAAACGCTGACTTTATTTCCTGTTCCTTAGATACATATCTCTTCAAATTCGATATGTTAAAGAACTTAAAGCAAGGCGGTACATTCTTATTAAATACCGACATGGATGACGCAACATTAGTCAAGATGATGCCAAACCGTGTCAAATATCAATTAGCCACAAAAGGCGCGAAATTCTATGTTATCGACGCCAATAAGATTGCTGGTGAAATCGGTATGGGTAGACATACAAATACCATTCTCCAAGCTTCCTTCTTCTATTTAAACCAAGACATCATGCCATATGATGATGCCAACCACTGGATGAAGAAATTCGCCGAAAAGTCCTACGCCAAGAAAGGTCAAGACGTCGTCGAAATGAACTGGAAAGCCATTGATGCTGGTACAGAAGGTTTAAGAGAAGTTAAAGTTGATCTATCTTGGAAAGAATTAGAACCAAAGACCGAAAGACAATTAACCGGTGATGATTATTTCGATAATTATGTCGCTGTTATTGGTAACCTCGGTGGTGATGATCTCCCAGTCTCTAAATTCATGGAATATGAATTATTAGATGGCACAATGAGAAATGACATCACATTCAATGAAAGACGTTCTATTGCTGATAGAGTTCCATTATGGCACCCAGAAGCATGTATCCAATGTAACCAATGTGCATTCGTCTGCCCACACGCGACAATCCGTCCAATCTTAATGGATGAAAAAGAATACGAAGCCGCTCCTGAACTCGCTAAAGAAGCTATCAATGCTATGGGTCCAGGTTTACAAGGCCTCAAATATCGTATCCAAGTTTCTCCACGTAACTGTGTCGGTTGTGGTCTCTGTGTTAGCGAATGTATGGCTAATAAGACTGGCAAGAACGCTCTTGAAATGGTCGAAGCTAAATCACAATTCGCACAAGAAGATGCCGCTGCTTACTTATATAAGCACGTCACATATAAGGCTGATAGATTACCAGCCGCTATCCAAAATAGTGTTAAGGGCGTTGGCTTCTTAATGCCATATATGGAAATCTCTGGCGCTTGCGCTGGCTGTGGTGAAACCCCATATTACAGATTAGTTTCCCAATTATTTGGTAAAGATATGCTCGTTGCTAACGCAACTGGTTGTTCCTCCATCTATAGTGGTTCTACTCCATTAACTCCATTCTGCACTGATAAAGAC
>CACWSI010000003.1 GCA_902763555.1 uncultured Erysipelotrichaceae bacterium
CGGGGTTCATTATTTTCTTAAAGCCACTTTCGTGGTAGAATTATCTAGAATGAACGATATAAACATTAGGATTGCGGTCGTGGAAGACTCAGCTGATGATTTAAGCAACTGTCTTTCCTTGTTGAATCGCTATAGCAAAGAAAAGAATATTTCTTTTGATATCCAAACCTTTGCCAGCGGTGATGCTTTCTTGATGCGCTTTAAGAGCCAATATGACTTCATTATCTTAGATATCAACTTATCCGCAATGAACGGTATTGATGTCGCAAGAAAAATTAGAGAAAAAGATGAAGAAGTCATCATCATGTTCGCCACAAATCTAGCGAAATATGCGACAAATGGCTATGAAGTAGACGCTATCGACTTTGTCTTAAAACCATTATCATATGCTTCATTCTATTTAAGACTCGAAAGAGTTATGAAAAAGTTAGGCAAAAAGAATGATAACTTTATCGTCGTACCTAATGAAGGTGGCTTTAATAAAATAGCGACAAACAACATCTTATATGTCGAAGTAATCTCTCATGACATCATCTTCCACTTAAAAGAAGGCGATGAGATTACCACAACCGGCACTTTAAAGAAGTTCGAAGAACAATTAAGAAAACAGTGGTTTATAAGATGTAATTCCTGCTATTTAGTGAACGCGCATAATATTAAGCGCGTAGAAAAACTTGACATCCAATTAGCAAACGACGAAGTTATTGCTATCTCTCATCCAAAGAAAAAGGGATTTATGGAAAGTTTCAAGAAGTACATTATGGAAGAAGGTAACTAGCATATGGATCTTAAGACTTTACTAACAATGTTTATCTCCTTTACAGTCGAAATTCTTGTGGCGTCTGTTCTTTTAATCAAGCATCGACTTACTTTTAGATTTAAACCATATATTTCTATTCCTGTTGGTTTATTAATTGCTTCAAGTGGCGCGGTCGCTAATATCATTGGTTTATATTTCTTTGTGAAACCAGAACAATGGAATGAATTCCTTAATATTGCCGTTTATACAATTCCAATTTTCACCATTTATGGTGGCTTGTTATTCGCCTATAAGATTAAACCATTAAGTTTGATGTTACTTCTTTCTGTGGCCTATACTTTCCAACATATGGCTTATCAAGTCGGTGTTCTTGTTTTGGATACAGGTTTAAGTGGTAAGATTTTCCAAGCCTTATACAATGAATCAGAAGCAATTGAAGTAATTGTTAATAGATTCAATATTATCTATAACTCGATACTTTATACCCTTAAAACAGGTGTATTTGTGGCCTGCTATTTCTTAATCGCTAGATACTACGTTAAGTATTCAAAATACATCATTAGTAAATTAATAATTATCATTTTGGGTATTGTTGTTTACCTTGTTGTTAACGTCGCTAACGTGTATGTTACCCAACATCTAACCTGGGATGCAAAACTAAGAGGTATCCTCGCAGGTACACTTATTATCTTCTGTATCTTATTTGATGTTCTTGTCGTGGGTGGTTTCCGTGTCGTGGAACATCGTCAAGAAACAATGATTATTAAAGCCACTCTTAATTCTAAAATTAGACAACAAGAGATGATGGAAAATAACATTAACTTCATCAACATGAAATGTCATGACTTAAGAAAAGAATTAAGACGATTAAAAGCTAAAAAAGGTGAATTAACCGATGAAGACTTCTGTTTGTTAGAAGAATCTCTTAACTTCTACGATAGTTCTGTTAAAACAGGTAACGTTAATATCGATGCTTTGATTCAAGACAAACTTATTTACTGTAATTCTGTTGGTATTGAATTCACCTCCCTTGTGGACGGGGATGCCTTTAAGGATATGGCCTCCAGTGATGTTTACTTCTTATTAACCAATATCATTGATAACGCGATTGAAGCCACAGAAGCTATTGAAGAGAAAGAACATAGAGTTATTTCATTAACTGCTTCTAGAAAGCATGGCATGCTCATGATTGAAGAAACTAACTACTATCGTGGTGAATTAGTGTTCAATGGTGACGGATCAATAAAAACCACTAAACAAGAGAACAAAAAATACCATGGTTTCGGCACTAAGTCGATTGCCTATATTGTTAAGAAGTATAATGGCACGATGGACTATGAAACAAAAGACGGTATCTTTAGATTAAAGATAGCGATGTAAAACCAATAAAAAAGAGCGCGATTAAAAATATGATAATCGTGCTTTTTTGAAGTGCACAAATATAAGATTACGTATAAATGTTATAAGGTTATGTAATATCTATTTTTTAATATTTTCTTCTTTCTTATAGTAATTACGAATTAGGAATACTTTGTCCATTTTTGCCACTTCTTTACGTTTGCGTTGTGCGCATTTATTAACAAGGTTTCCAAACACAAAAAGTATTTGTTAAGCGAGAATCATTTTGATCTCCCTTAATGAAGCAACAATGTTTTTTAGGAAAGGAAAAATATAATGAAAACTAAAAAAGCATTACTTCCAGTCTTAGCGAGTGCTTTGTTACTCACGATGGGTCTTGCCGCATGTAACAATTCCACACCAGCTAGTAATCCAGGTTCCTCATCTGGAGAGGCTGAAGAAGTCAAAATTGAAATCACCTCTGAAGGTGGTAAAAAAGAAATCCAAGTCGGTGAAACATTACAACTTACCGCGAGTGTTGAAGGCGTTACTTGGTCCACAAAGAGTACAGACATCGTTTCTGTTTCTGAAACAGGTTTAGTCACCGCTATTAAAGATGGTTCTGCTAGAATCACCGCTAAGAAAGATGGCTACGCTAATGGTTCCTTCACAGTCACAGTCTTAAAGGCTCCAGATAGAGAACCAAATTATTCTTTACGTTTAGAAGAAGCTGAACACTATGATCCAGATGATTTCTGGGGTATGTCATGGGGCGGCACAGTTATGGGCCCAGGCGATAGCCCAGTCGAAGACAATGGTGGAAAGACCGATGATGGTACATCCTTAGGCTGGTTGACACAAGGCTGTAAAGAAACAATGACATTCACATCCAATAAAGCCGCCAAGGTCGAAATCGGTGTCACAATGGCCTACAACGCTGAAATGAACTTAGATGGTGTTCTTTCTGTTAAATTCAATGGTAAAGAAATCTCCATGGCGGGCAGATCAGTTCCTGGTCCATCTGATGGTGACACAAATAACTATTATGAATTCAGCACAGTTTCATTCGGTATGGTCGACTTAGTCGCTGGTAATAACGTTTTAGAAATCGAAATGTTAGCCCAAGGTCCAAATATGGACAAAGTCGTCATCTTCACAACTGAAACATTACAAATTAAATCAGTTCCTGCTCAAGCGAAACCAAAGATTGAAGTCGTTGAAGCAGCTTTAGAAGTCGTCGTTGATAGCGAAGTTTCTATCCAAGTTAAAGATAACTTAGCCGGCGTCACATTTACATCCGCTGATGAAACAATCGCTACAGTTTCTACTGCCGGTGTCGTTAAAGGTATCAAAGCTGGTAGAACAACAATCGAATTAACAAAAGAAGGCTATAAGAAAGCCACAGTTAACGTCACAGTTAAAGCTAAACCAGTTGCCGGTCAAGTTATCCTTGAAGCCGAAGCTGGCGAAATCGTTGGTGGTAGAGTTGAAAACGATAACAATTCCAGTGGTGGTGCCCGTGTTGGTTATTTAGCCGCTGATACATCCTTAACATTAAAGACCACACTTGAAGAAGCTGGTGAATATACAGTCTCTATGCTCGCATATTCCAATAACGTTTCTGACTGGTCCACATATCCAAATGTTACTGCTGATGAATTAGATTTATCTTCATGTATGACATTCAAAGTCAACAACGTTGATGTCGCATTAACAGGTAAAGTCCTCCCAGGAGGCCCATGGGGCAACTACGTTGAAGTTAACTTCGGTGATTTCAACCTCGTTAAAGGTGAAAATACATTCGCATTTGCCTTCACCGCTCAAGGTCCAAATATTGACTACGTTAAATTAGTCGATAAGAACGCTTCTCAAGGTGGTGGCGAAGTCACACCAGACCCAGTCGTTGAAAAAGTTACTGTTTCCTTCGACGCCAATGGTGGTACAGGCACAATGGCCGCTGTCGAAGTTGAAAAAGGCGAATACACCTTACCAGCTTGCAGTTTCACCGCTCCTGGCACAAAAGACTTCGGCGGTTGGGAATACACTGCTAAAACAGAATTCTGGGGCCAAGTCTATGAACAACAAAAAGTTGCTCAACCAGGTGACAAAGTTACATTAACTGAAAATATTACATTCAAAGCCGTTTGGAATGTTCATATTGAAAAGACTGCTCAAGCAGACTTAACAAGCGCCTTCGTTATGGAAGCTGAAGATGCTGTTATCGCTGGTGCTCAAACACAACAAGGTGGTTCCCCAGTTGAAAGTAACGAAAGTTCACATGGTGGTAAAGATGTCGGTTACATGTCCGCTGGTGCATCCATTACATTCAATTTCAACGCTAGTGCTGCTGGTCAAGTGAAATTAGTCTTAATGGGCCGCTCCGCTAATGCTGATTGGTCTAACTGGCAAAACCCAACATATTATGATCACGCTTTAGAAGAAACAACTTCCATTAAAGCTAATGATGCTGATGTCGATGTTACAGGTAAAGGTTTCTTAGGTTCTGACGCCAAGACATCCGTCCAAGTCGATTTAGGCAATATCGCTGTTAAGGCTGGTGCCAATACAATCGTTATTAGTGCTTTAAAACAAGCTCCAAATATGGACTGTATCGCACTTATCGCCGATGGCATTACATTCACATTACCACAAGCTTAATTACTAAATTAAACGAAAGGATAGAGGGTTTGGGAAACCAAGCCCTCTAACTTAAATTATTATGAAAAAGAAAATATTACTCCCAATCCTCGCGGCTTCCTTATTAATGTTAGGGGCCTGTAATAATGCTCCTGCTCAATCCGGTTCTCAATCATCTGATGAGCCAGCCGTAGAAACCGCTAGAAAAATCTTAAAAGCTTCATTATCAAAAGATACTGTCGAAGCTGGTATTAAAAGTAAAGTTATCACCGATGTAGAAGGCGTTTCATATCGCAGTGATAACGAAGATGTTGCTAAAGTTGATAAAGATGGCAATATCACCACAGATGAGCCAGGTATGGCCCATATTACTGTTAGCAAAGAAGGCTATTTCGATAGAGTCTTAAAACTCTTCGTTGATGAATATGACACACTTGATTACCTTGTTGAAGGTTTCGAATTTGGTCCAGCGATTGTTGGTGTCAAATTAAACTTTGAAGGCAAAGTTAAAAAGGCTGACTTACAAGGCAAACAATTTGTTGTCAAAACAAATAGAAGTAATCGTACAGTTAAATCCGTCGATTTATGTGACCAAGAAGGTCAAATTATTGATGCCGAAGAATCCAATTATGTCCGTATTTCACTAGAAATGCGTTACAGTGGCTGGGGCCCAACTGATGGTGCTTCATGCTTCACCTACGCTAATAGTGTTAATAACTGGACAAATGGTATTACTGTTGAAGCGCAATTAGCGAGTGGTCAAACACTTAAAGTTGGTGATGATGAATACACAAGTTCATTTAAATTCAACACCATTAGATCAAGAATCGTCTTATCTACAAGAGATTGGGGCGAAGCTAAATCACATACCGCTGAAGGATATACCTTAACTTATAAAGATTATCAAACAGATGCTCTTAGAGAAGATGGTGTCTTAAATCCATTAGTTATTTGGTTACATGGTATGGGTGAAGGCGGCACTGATCCAGATATCGCTTTATTAGGTAACGATGTCACTGCTTTAGGTGAAGAAGAGATTCAGTCTCACTTCATTAAAGGTAAACAAAAAGGTGCTTATGTGCTTGCCGCTCAAACACCAACATATTGGATGAATAGTGGTACAGGTTCCATTAATGGTGGTGTTGGTCACTCCATCTACACAAAATCATTAAAATCATTAATCGATAAATACATCGCTGATAATGGCGATATCGATACAAACCGTATTTATGTCGGTGGCTGCTCTAATGGTGGCTATATGACCATGGAAATGGCCGTTACATATGGTAACTTCTTTAGAGCGTTCTATCCATGTTGCGAAGCTTATAGTGATTCCTTCGTTACAGAAGAAGATATCCAAAAATTAAAAGACTTACCAATGTGGTTCATTCACGCTGCTAACGATACAACAGTTAATCCAGATAACTTCACCTTAGCGACCTATAAGAGATTAAAAGACGCTGGTGCAAAAGACGTTCACCTTTCATACTTCGTGGATGTCCGTGGCACAGATGGCAATCCTCAAGGTAACAATTACCAAGGTCACTATTCATGGATTTATATCTTCCGTGATGAAGTCGCTTTAGATCAAGCTGACTACAATCACATCGTTGCCCCATCAACCGAAGCAGTTAAAGATGCTCAAGGTAACACAGTCAACTTATTTGACTGGATGGAAGCAATGAAATAAAAAATGTGTGGAATTAGAGACTTAATTTCATAAATCCTTTCTCAGGGGAGGCGCTTAGTTCATGGGCGCCTCTTTCTTAAGAAAAAATTTACGAAAACAATGCAATAGTTTACGTAAGTTAAATTGACTATTATTAACAATATGTTAATCTAATAGTGCAATTAAAAAATATTTGATAATACCTCAAATAAGGAGATTTTTTATGGCAAGAAAATATCAAGAAATCCTTGATAAATTAACCTTGAAAGAAAAGGCTAGTTTAATCAGTGGTAAAGACTTCTGGCAAACAGTCAATATTGATAGAGTTGGTATCCCAAGCGCTTTCCTTAGCGATGGCCCTCACGGGGTGAGAAGACAAGCCGCTGCGGCGGACCATTTAGGTTTAAATGCTTCTATTCCAGCGACAAGTTATCCAACCGCTGCTACAATGGCGAATTCCTGGGACCCAGAATTAGGTGAAGAATTAGGCCAAAGATTAGGTCAAGAAGCTGCTGTTCAAAAAGTTAATATTCTTTTAGGCCCAGGCCTTAATATGAAAAGAAGCCCATTATGTGGCCGTAACTTTGAATATTTCTCTGAAGATCCATATTTAGCGGGTAAAATGGCCGCTGGTTATGTAAGAGGTATTCAATCTAATGGTATTTCCGCTTGTATTAAACACTTTGCCTGTAATAACCAAGAAGAAAACAGAATGACTCTTGATAGTATCGTTGATGAAAGAACATTTAGAGAAATCTATTTAACCGCTTTCGAAATTGCCGTTAAAGAAGGTAAGACCAAGAGCATCATGTCATCCTATAACTTAATTAACGGTAAGTTTGCTAATGAAAACGAACACTTACTAGTGGACATTCTCCGTAAAGAATGGGGCTATGATGGCTTAGTGGTCACTGACTGGGGTGGTAACAACGATGGTGTTGCATCTTTAAGATGTGGTAACCAATTAGAAATGCCTGGTACTCCAGATAGACCAGAAGAAGTCATTAAAGCCATCGAAAATGGTGAATTAGAAGAATCTGTTTTAGATGATTGCGTTGATAAATTATTAGAAACAGTGTTTGACACTATGGAAAATGGTGTTAATAAAGCTCCTGAAAAATTTGATGTTGAAGAACACCATGCTGCCGCACAAAGATTCGCGGAAGAAAGTGCCGTTCTCTTAAAGAACAATGGTGTCCTCCCATTAGAGAAAGATAAGAAAGTCGCCTTTATTGGTGATTTCATGTACTTACCAAGATATCAAGGTGCTGGTTCCTCTATTGTTAATCCAACTAAATTAGATAACACAATTAATTTATTACCAAATTCTGGCTTTGAAATCGTTGGCACTGCGAAGGGCTTCGATAGATACGGTAAGAAAAAGAAGAAATTACGTAACGAAGCCATTGAACTCGCTAAGAAGGCTGATGTTGTGGTCATGTATCTTGGTTTAGATGAAGTGACTGAAGCTGAAGGCTTAGATAGACAAAATCTACACTTAGAAAACAATCAATTAGAATTAGTCCAAGATATTAAGGCTTTAGATAAAGAAATCGTTGTTGTCTTATCGTGTGGTAGTGCAGTTGAAATGCCATTTATCGATGACGTATCCGCTGTTTTACATTGTTACCTTAACGGACAAGCTGGCGCACAAGCAGCCTTAAATATTCTTTCTGGTAAAGTTAATCCTTCTGGTAAATTATCCGAAACCATCCCATTAGCGTTAGAGGATGTTGCTAGTAGTGATAACTTCCCAAGCCATACAAGAACAATCGAATATCGTGAAGCATATGGTATTGGTTATAGATATTTTGATATCTCACAAACACCAGTTAGATTCCCATTCGGTTTCGGCTTAAGCTACACAACATTTGAATATAAGAATCTTGTTGTTGATAATAGTGGTGTTAAATTTGAAATCACAAATACCGGTAATGTGGATGGCAAAGAAATCGCTCAATTATATGTTGGCTTAAAAGGTAGCGCTATTATTAGACCTACTAAAGAATTAAAAGGCTTTGTTAAAGTCTTCTTAAAAGCGGGTGAAACTAAGAAAGTTAGTATCCCATTCGATGATAAGACATTTAGATATTTCAATACCGCGACAAATAAGTGGGAAATTGAAAACGGCGTCTATGACTTATATGTTGCCGCTTCTATCGATGATGTCCGTTTAGTGGGCTCAATTAATCAAATCGGTACCACAAATACAATGCCATATAACAAAGAAGATTTACCACATTACTTTGAAGGTAAATTAAGAGATATCCCAGATGAAGAATTCAAAACCTTATTAGGTCATGATATTCCTAACGGCGCTCTTCCTTTCTATAAGAAAAATAGAATGGTTGTCGACTATAACACTACATTCAGCGAATTACGTTATTCTAAACGCTGGATTGGCCGTTTAGTTGGTAAAGCTATTCCTTGGTTCACAAGAGTGCTCCGTAAGATGGGTAATCGTGTCTTAGCGAATACTCTTGTCATGGGCGTTGTCCATCAACCAATGAGAGGCATGTCTAGATTCTCTGGTGGTGGTCTTCGTATGAGTCAATTAGATGGCTTAATCATGATCTTCAATGGTCATTTCTGGAAAGGCTTACATCACTTCAATAAAGAAGGCCGTAAATACAAGAAGCTTGCCAAAGCGGAAAAGAAAGCCCAAAAAGAAGCTGAACAACAAAAACAATAAATTAGAAGAGTCGCGAATTTGCGACTCTTTTATATTTTATAAACCGCGACTAAGGTCTTCTCGATTTCAGCGGTGCTTTCGTCGTTCATCAATGTTCTTTCAAACACGATGTTTTTATTAGTTAAGCAGGTTTCTAATATGAATAAGAAGATTCCAATATCGATGCGATTATAATACATCACCTGATTGATAGGCATAATGCCTCTTTTGCCGGGCTTCTTATAACGATAGATAAATAATTCATTATTCTTATTTTCGACGTACCATGGCTGCGTATTACAGGCACTTGGGGCAAATCTAACTATGTTAGAAACATCATCAATGCTTTCACCAGACCAAATTTCCTCTAATAACTTTCTTTTTGACTTAAACATATCTTTTCTAAAGTTATTAACGGGCATGCGTTTAAAGGCAAGCATGATGACATATTCTAAGCCATTGTTTCTTACTTCTTTTGGTTTACCAATACCAAACCATAAAGCGCCCAAGCCGATAGAATTAAGATATAAATCAATTTGTTCACCAATATAGCCAATATTTCTTAAATATTCGCCTTTAGTCTCACTATAAAATAGGACACAGTAGTCCGCGCCTCTATGGCATGTGGTTTCTTTTTCTGGCACAACGATGATTTCAGTCTTGATATCATCATAAAGAGGCTTAACTTCTTTGATAAAGTTATTAACTAGTTTTAAATCTTCTTCAGTAGTGGGTTCTCCCCCAATGAAGAAGTGGAATGATTTTCGTTTAAATATTGCTTCGTAGTAATTCATGTTAACTATGTTAATTAAATAAATTTTAAATGTAAAGCAAAGAAAAACGCTCCCATTACTGAGAGCGTCATTCTATATTCCTAAGAACTTATTTTCTAGGATTTTTGATATTGGCTTGAGCAGCGGCTAATCTAGCGACTGGCACACGGAATGGAGAGCAGGAGACATAGTCCAAACCGACTTTGTGATAGAATTCGATAGATTTTGCATCGCCACCTGTTTCACCACAGACACCAACGTGGAGGTCTGGGCGGGTGCCACGGCCTAACTTAACGGCTAATTGGACTAATTTACCAACACCGTTTTGATCTAAGGTCTTGAATGGATCTTCTTCAAAGATCTTTGTTTCGTAATAAGCTGGTAAGAATTTGCCGGCGTCATCACGAGAGAAACCAAATGTCATTTGTGTTAAGTCGTTTGTGCCAAAGCTGAAGAATTCAGCATCTTTAGCAATTTCATCAGCGAGTAATGCCGCACGTGGGATTTCGATCATGGTACCAACGTGATATTGCATTGCTAAACCGGAATCAGCGATTAATTTATCGGCGGTTTCACAGATGATCTTCTTAACGAAGGCTAATTCTTTTTCTTCGAGTACTAATGGAACCATGATTTCTGGTTGCACTAAGGTACCTGTCTTTTTGCTGACGTTGATAGCGGCTTTAATGATAGCAGTTGTTTGCATACGGCAAATTTCTGGATATGTGACCGCTAAACGACAACCACGGTGACCCATCATTGGGTTGGCTTCGTGGAGTTCATGAATTCTGTCTTTGACAGCATCAACACTGATCTTAAGAGCGTCAGCTAATTCTTTAATGAGTTCTTCTTCTTGTGGTAAGAATTCATGTAGTGGTGGGTCTAATAAACGAACGTTAACGTTGAATGGTAACATTGTTTCATAGAGGGCTTCGAAGTCAGCTTGTTGCATTGGTTCGATTTCGGCTAATGCAGCTTCACGATCTTCAACTTTATCAGCAAGAATCATCTTTCTCATTGAGAAGATTCTGTCTTTAGCGAAGAACATATGTTCAGTACGGCAGAGACCGATACCTTCAGCACCGAAGATCTTAGCTTGTTTAGCATCTCTTGGTGTATCAGCATTTGTTCTAACTTTGAGGGCTCTATTTTGGTCAACCCAACCCATTAATCTACCGAAGTAACCAGCGGTTAAATCTGGTTCAACTGTCTTGATTTCACCTTCGTAGATTTTACCTGTACTGCCATCTAAGGAAATGGTGTCTTGGTCTGTATACACTTTATCACCAATGGTGAGTGTACGTTTTTCTTCATCGATAACAGCGGCAGCGCAACCACAGACGCAGCATTTACCCATACCACGGGCAACGACAGCGGCGTGAGATGTCATACCACCACGCATTGTAAGGATACCTTGTGCGGCAACCATACCAACGATATCTTCTGGAGATGTTTCGGCTCTGGCTAAGATAACTTTTTCACCAGCGTTCTTTCTGGCTTGAGCTTCTTCAGCAGTGAAAGCAATTTTACCAGTACCTGCACCTGGGCCAGCTGGTAAACCGATGGCAATTGGTGTCTTCTTGGCTAAGTCATCTTTATCAAAGCCTGGTAATAATAATTTATCAAAGCTGACTGGATCGATTCTTAAGACAGCTTCTTTTTCATCGATTAAACCTTCGTCCACTAAATCGCAAGCAATCTTTAAAGCGGCGGCTGGGGTTCTCTTACCATTACGTGTTTGTAAGAAGTATAATTTACCGTCTTCAACAGTGAATTCCATATCTTGCATATCACGGTAGTGGTTTTCCATTAATTTAATGGTCTTGACGAATTGTTCGTAAACTTCTGGCATACGAGCTTTTAATTCATCGATGTGGAGAGGTGTACGGATACCCGCGACAACGTCTTCACCTTGAGCGTTTGGTAAATATTCAGCGGAGATGACTTTTTCACCTGTACCTGGGTTACGTGAGAACGCAACACCTGTACCTGATGTTTCACCCTTGTTACCGAAAGCCATTGATTGAACGTTAACAGCGGTTCCCCATGAATATGGGATGTTGTTCATCATACGATAGACGTTCGCTCTTGGGTTGTCCCAGCTTCTGAAGACGGCTGCGACAGCTTCCATTAATTGCACTTTTGGATCGGTTGGGAATTCTTCACCGAATGTCTTTTTGTAGTATTCTTTGTATTTAGCCACTAATTCTTTTAATTGTTCAGCAGTGACTTCTGTGTCTAATTTGTAGCCATTTGCTTTCTTTAAGTCATCTAGCATCTTGTCCATGTCATCACGTGGGTGACCTTTAGCGATGTTTGTGAACATAAGAATGAAACGACGATAGCTATCCATTGCGAAACGTTCGTTGTTTGTTTCTTTAGCAATCGCGGCACATGTTGTTTCGTTTAAACCTAAATTTAAGATGGTATCCATCATACCTGGCATACTGACTCTCGCGCCAGAACGCACAGACACTAATAATGGATTCTTGCTTCCACCAAATGTCTTGCCTGTTTTCTTTTCAATGCCTTTAACAGCTTCGAAAATTTGATCGACGACAAATGCTGGGATTTCTTTACCACTTTCATAATAAAGTGTGCAAGCTTCAGTTGTGATTGTGAAACCTTCTGGAACTGGGACACCAATGTGGCTCATTTCCGCTAAGCCGGCACCCTTACCGCCTAATAATTCTTTTCCTAAACCATAGGCTTCATCGAAAGGGTAGACATATTTCTTTTCTGCCATAATAATCCTCCTGCAGGTCTATGTGAGTCTCCTCACAGCGCTTAAATATTATCACACATGCCCGAATATGCATACTTTTTTCTAAAAAAAGTGCCACTTCTCTTATTTTCGTATAAACTATAAAGAAAGAATGGACTTTGTCGTATTTGGGAGAAACAAACATGAGTAACAATCCATTAGTACTAACGCTAGACTTTGGAACACAATCTGTCAGAACCGCTCTAATCAATAAGTCTGGTGAAATAGTATACCTATCAAAAAAAGCATATAAACCTATCTCATTTGCTCTTAAAACAGGCTATGCAGAGCAATATGCAGATTTCTATTGGGATAATTTAGTCGAATGTCTAAAGAAACTTAGTAAAGAATGTGTGGAAAACTTTAATGACATTGTCGGTATGACTGTTACCACGTTTAGAGACTCCGCTGTTTTACTTGATGAAAACAATAAACCATTAAGACCAGTCATTTTATGGATGGATCAACGTTTAGCGGAAGCTAGAGAAAAAATCCCAGCATTACATAAATTTGCATTTAATCTTGTGGGTATGATGGACACAGTCAATATGAACCGCACCCGCACAATGGCACATTGGATTAAAGAAAATGAACCAGAAATTTGGGCCAAAACTAAAAAATACGTTAATATCTCAACATATATCAACTATCGCCTTACAGGCGAATTAGCGGATTCTCCTGGTGGTTTAACTGGTCACTATCCTCAAAGCATGCTTCCGCGTGTTGTTAAACCAGGTGAAGTCATTGGCTGTTTAACTGATGAAATCGCTAAGGAATGTGGTTTACCAAAAGGTCTTAAATTAATCGCTACGGGTAGTGATAAAGGATGTGAAACAATCGGCTTAGGTTGTTTAACTCCAGATATCGGCGCTCTTTCATATGGCACTGCGTGCACAATTGAAGTTAGCAATCCAAAATATCATGAGCCAGAACCATTCTTACCTGCCTATGCTGCAGCGGTTCCTGGACTATACAATCTAGACGTACAAATATATCGTGGATATTGGATGCTTAGATGGTTCGCTAGTGAATTCGCAAGCGAATTAGAAAAAGAAGCCAAAGAGAAAGAAAAACCAATCGAAGCGATTCTTGATCAATGGCTTAATGATGTTCCTGTTGGTAGTGATGGCTTAATCCTTCAACCTTATTGGGGACCAGGTTTAGCTAGACCACTAGCCAAAGGTGCAATCGTGGGCTTCTCAAGTGTCCATACCCGTAAGCATATCTACCGCGCTATCGTGGAAGGCATTGCATTCGCCTTACGTGAAGGCTTAGAAAGCATTCAAAAATCACAAAAACAAAAAGTTAAATCATTAAGAATCTCTGGTGGTGGATCGTTAAGTGATGAAATCTGTCAAATTACTGCGGATATCTTCGGTTTAGAAATCGCTAGAGTGCAAACAATAGAATCTACATCATTAGGCGCTGCCGTGGCGACATTCACCGCAGTTGGTGAATTCAAAGATGTTCACGATGCAGTAGCACATATGACCAACATCTCCAATGTGTTCAAGCCAAATATGGAAAATCACAAGAGATACGACCAAATCTATAAGGAAATCTACTTGAAGATTTATCCAAGATTGAACCCATTGAATAGATTGATTAATAAGTTGTTCAAGAGGTAACTATGCAAAACTTTGTCTTAATTTCCCCAAACTTCCCAGACACCTATTACATGTTCGCTGAAGCGTTAAAAATTAATGGCTTCCGCGTCTTGGGCGTTGGAGACTGCCCATATGAACGTTTAGCGTGGGAACTTAAGACATGTTTAGATGACTATTACTGCTGTAGCAGTTTGGAAAACTTTGAAGAACAAAAGAATGCTGTTCAGTTGTTCACTGATAGATATGGACAGATTGATTACCTTGAAAGTAATAATGAGTATTGGCTTAGTAGAGACGCTGAACTAAGACAAATTTTTAATATTCCAAATGGTGTTAGACCAGAAGAATTAAAGTATTGGCAGCACAAATCATTAATGAAAGAACTCTACCGTAAAGGTGGTGCTAAAGTTGCCGATTACGTGATGGTGACAGATAAAGAATCTGTTCTTAAGTTTATTGAAAAGGTAGGTTATCCTGTATTCATCAAACCTGATATCGGCGTTGGCGCTTCTGGCGATTACAAAATCGAAAACGAAGCGGACTTAGATAACTTCTTTAATACAAGAGAATCATGGATCACCTATATTTGCGAACAATTCCTTTATGGTGACATTATTTCATTTGATGGCATATGTGATAGCAATAGCAATGTCGTTTTCTGCGCTTCTAACTTCTTCCCACCTTCTGTCGCAGATGTTGTTAAGGAAGGTAGAGACCTCTTCTATTACACATTAAAGAAAGTGCCAAATGATTTATTAGAGATTGGCCAAAACGTTGTCAGAGCTTTTGGTGTGAAGAAAAGATTCTTCCATCTTGAGTTTTTTAGGTTAAGTAAGGCTGCGAAAAATGTCGGTGTTAAAGGCGACATTGTCGCTCTTGAAACTAATATGAGACCAGCGGGTGGCTTCACTCCTGATTTAATTAACTTCTCACAATCCGTTAACTGTTATCAAATCTGGGCGGACGTCATGGCGTTTGATGAAAATAGACAAGATTTAAATATGACCAAGTACTACGCGGCATGCGCTTCACGTAGAAATGGTGTTTGGTATCAACATAGTGATAGTGAAATCTTCGCTAAATATCGTAACCAATTATCCGCGGATGGCTATTATCCACACGTATTAAGTGGTGCGATGGGTGATCGTTTCTTCATGGCTAAGTTAAGCACTTTAGAAGAAGTTGATGAATTTAGAGAATTCGTGGAATCGAGACTATAGTATGGACGAATATATATCTAGAAGACGCAAAAGAAGGAGCAGATACTTCACTGGAGAGGACATTGATATGCTCCGTGAGCGGGAAAGAGAAAGAAAACGCGACAATCACAGGAATATTTGTGACACCAACATTGATGGTGCTTAATCGCAAATGTTACAACTGTAAACTATTTGTAATTATGAGGTAATCACTTAATACTAGTCATTACCTTTTTTATTTGCAAAAATACACATATCGGGAGGCATATTATGGCTAAATATCAAATTTTTACCGACTCAAGTTCTGACTTAACTCCAGAACTAAGAAAACAAAACAACATTGAATACTTCTATTTCGGTTTAGTCGTTGATGGTGTTGAATACCGCGCGGATATCGACTGGAAAGATTATACTTGTGAAGAATTCTATGGCTGGCTCAAACAAGGAAAGAAAGTTAAAACAACTCAAGTTTCTCTAGAAGAAGTTCTTAATAAGGTTCGTCCATACTTTGAAAAGGGTATCGACATTATCTACTTCGCATGTTCACACAAATTAACAGGTTCAATGAACCTCTTCTTACTAGCTAGAGAACAATTATTGGAAGAATTCCCAGAACGTAAAATGATTGGTGTTGAAACATTAACATCTAGCTTCGCTTTAGGTATCTTCACAATGGACGCTGCTAAAAAGCAACAAGAAGGTTTATCAATTGAAGAATTAGAAAAATGGGCCTTAGAAAGACGTTATTTCTATCAATTCTACGCGACAGTTGATACCTTAACTTATTTAAAGGCCGCTGGCCGTATTAAAGGTACCGCTGCTTTCTTTGGCAACATCATCGGTGTTAAACCAATCTTTATTTCTGATAGAGAAGGTAATAACTTAACAATCGAAAAAGTTAAAGGCACAAAGGCTTCATTAAACGCTATCTTCGAACACGCTAAAGAAGATATGACAGAAGAAACCGATGCAATCTATGTTGGTCAAGGTGACTGCATGGATCGTGCGTTACTTCTCAAACACAGAATTGAAGAAGAACTCAAAGTTAAATGTGAAATTATTCCAATTGGACCAATTGTTGGTACAACATGTGGCCCAGGCATCATTGCTACCTTCTTACGCGGTAAAGAAGTTACCCGTTATGAAGGTGATGGTAAATAATATAACTAAATACTTATAAAGGCGCCTTAATTTGGACTAGTCAACAAAAAGTAGACAGTTCAAAAAAGGCTCAATACCCCATGTCAGTTTTGTACTGATGTGGGGTTTTGTATTTAAGACAATGCATTGCACGTGCATATAACATTAATTAAAAATAAAAATATGTCTTTTTGCATCTGGTTTTCTTAGTGGTCTTTGCGATTTGCATGGCATTTGTAAAATGGTTAGCATCCCGAACCTTAGCGCTAACAAATAGGTGCTTTTTTGTTACAAAGCAAATCTTTACAAAAACCATACCCAATGTTCGTGTTTTTCTCTTAACAATAAACCAAAATTTGAGTGTATTTAAAGCAAGCAAAAAAAGATGCTTAATAACATAATCGTCATAGAAAAAAGAACAAAATAATCATTTTTTTTACAAAGCAAAATGTTTCGATTAATAAAAGACAATTTTGCGATTTCTATCATTTTTAGGCGCGGAGGACACTTGTTTAGTATATTTTTTTGTGCTACGATAGGTATGCGTTCAGTTCGTAAAAAGAAAGAAGGAAATCATATGAAACTTAAACGACTAATGTTGTGCTTAAGCACTTTAGTTTTAAGCACCTCAGCAATGCTTACAGCATGTAATTCAAAAGGCAGTGGCGAGGAATTAACTCGTGTGAAGAAAATCGTCGCCGAAGCCGAAAAAATGTCTAGAGATGACCTTTTCAAAAAAGCCGCCGAAGAAATCGGTGACAAGACATTCCACTGGTATGCTACATCTAGCCGTGGTGGTAAGGTTAAAGACAAATTCGTTGAAGAACTCAACAAAGTTAGACCATCTGGTGCTAAAGAAATCTCTGTTGATCAAATCGATTACCAAACAACAGTCGATGGTAAGATCTACACATTCTTAAACGCAGAAATCGAATCTAACAAACCAGTGACAAGTGGTGCTCTCTTACAAGACGGTTACCAACTTCAAACTAAAGGTATCGAAAAAGGTTACGTCAACTACATTCCAAAAGAATGGAATGAAAAAGAGGGCGTTAACAAAGAACGTGATGCAAATCCATTCTCATTACAATTCCAATTCAAAACATGGATGTACAACAACAAAGAAAAGAACGTGGAAATCGATAACGTTTGGGATTTCGCTAAAGAAGGCGTCACCATTGACACAATGGATCCAACAAACGAAAACGTTAATATGGACTGGCTCATCCAACTCACATCCGATGACAACTGCAAGTTATTAAAAGAAGCTTTCGAAGATAAGACAAACTCTTCCGGTTTAGATAAGAAAGCTTTAGAAAAATATGCAAGCTACGGTGGTGATCGTTCATACGCGTTCTTATTCATCGAACGTTTCATTAAGAACGCTACATTCTATGCTGATGACGGTGCTGCTCTTAAAGCATTCGTCGCTGCTCCAGGTCACGCTGCATGGATTGTTTATTCCAAGATTCAAAACGTTGAAGAATCTGCTCAAGTTACAAAGAAAGACATCGTTATTGCTGCTTTAGGTGACAAACACTCTGATGGCAAGAACCCAACACTTGCTATGAAGGGTTTCGGTGGCTTCATGTATAAGCATTACTTAATGCTCATGCCAGATAGCCCACTCCCATGGACAACATGTGCTTTCATTAACTTCTTATCCACAACTAAAGTTGGCTACTCCAAGTGGTCAGGCGACGTTGGTGACTATCCAACATATGGTGAAGAAATCAACCAAGACCGTTCAATGAACGGACATGGAAGCGTTGGTGAAGATGGCAAATGGGCCGTTGATAGTTCTAAACCAAACGAATTCCCATGCTTAAATGACCCAAGCGCTAAATGGTGGATTGACACTGCTAAATCAACAGTCGAAACACCAAGCTACATTGGTACATACTACAACACAGTTGCTGCATTCATCATGCAACAAATCGCTGCAAAGAAATAAAATAACTAGTCACACCCTAGGTCGGCAAGCTCTTCACGGGCTTGCCGCTTTGTGTGGCTGATAAATTATAAGGAGAGATCTTTATGTCAGCTGCATTCACAAACAAAGAAAGAACTCCGTTTTTTAAAGTTGTTCGCCGTGGTGCAACAAAAACATTTACATTCTTAGGCGTTCCTGCAAACTCCATTTTAATTATGTTTGCAGTTATTCTTTTGATTTTAAATGTTTTCCCTTTTATTTCTCTTTTAGTATCTTCACTCACTGCTTCTGGTAAAGGCATTGTTCCTGTTGATCACTGGGAAATCGATGTCTGGAATGCTTGGGCAGATGGTGATAGAGATTATTTAAACGCCGGTCAATTTACTTTCTATAACTGGTGGTCTATTTTGTTTAATTCAAAATTAGCAGTTGGTAATTTCTGGCTACCTCTTGCAAGAAGCTTACTCGTCTCTATCTTTGCATGTATCTTCGCAATTGCATTTGGTGGCATAATGGCATTCTTAATTACTCGAACAAATATGCCATTTAAGAAATTTATCGGTGCTGTTTTTATTTTCCCTTACATCATGCCTCAATGGACACTAGCGTTGTTCTGGAAGAACTTCTTTGTGACCACCGCGTCTGGATTCTCCGCCTTTGGTGGTGAATTCCAAGCTTTAACTCATATCATGGTTCCAAATTGGATGATATTTGGATGGTTCCCAATTGCTATGGTCCTTGGCCTACACTATACCCCATTCGCGTATATTCTCATTGGTGGTGCTCTTCGTAATATGGATAGCAACCTCGAAGAAGCAGCAACAATTTTAAATATTCCTAGGTGGAAACGTTTTACCAAAGTGACGGTTCCAATGCTAAAACCAGCATTATTCTCAACGATCTTGCTTGTTTTCTCATCGGCTATGTCTTCATATTCTGTTCCTACAACCTTAGGTAATCCGGTTCAATTCTACACGTTAGCAACGCGTATGAAAGGATTGATTGAAGGTTCTGGTGGTAGAAATATCGGTTCAGGTTATGCTGTTGCGATTGTCTTAATTCTTATCGGTGTCGTAATGCTTATCATGAATCAATTACAAACAGGTTCTCGTAAGCAATTCACTACAGTTACCGGTAAATCCGGACAAATTAGTAAACGCAATCTTGGTAAAATCGGTCGTTGGATTACCGGTGGTGTCGTTTGCTTCTTCGTGGCAATCACCTGCTTCGGTCCAATGATTTCCTTCTTCCTAGAATCACTCTTACCGAACTCTGGTGACTTCTCAAGCGGCTTATCATTCAAGGCTTGGATTTCAAAAGAACCAATTGGTAATGCTTCCGCTGGATATGTTGGTTTATTAAATGAAAAACGTGTCTGGTCATCATTACTCGGTTCATTTGGTTTATCGTTAGCCTGTGGCTTCTTTGCGGGTCTATTCGGCTTGTTAATTGGTTATGCAGTTTCAAGAAAGAGAAAGTCAGTACTTGGCGCTGTGGTTAATAACGTCGCATTCTTCCCGTACTTGATGCCATCTGTCGCGCTTTCATTAATCTTTATGCTTGTCGCCACTAAGTTAGGTGTCCCAGCATCAAGCGCTACTGTTGGTATTTTTATCGTGATGGTGGTAGTGGGTGTTATTAAATACATCCCATTTGCCTCAAGAACATCACTTAATGCGATGCTACAGTTATCCGCGGAAATTGAAGAAGCTGGTCTTATCATGCATATCCCATGGTGGAAACGTATGACACACATCATCTTCCCAATTCAAAAGGCCGCGATTATATCTGGTTTCTTATTACCATTTATATCCTGTATGAGAGAATTAGACTTGTTCGTCTTCCTCGGCAGTGATTATTTCATTCTTACACGTTTCATGTTTATGCTCGAAGATACTGGCGTTGCCGCTTTAGAGAACGCCGCAAACTTCTTGCTTATTGTTATCATCCTAGCAGCTAACTACCTAGTCAACTTCTTGACTGGTGCTTCTATGGATAAAGGAATTGGAGGTTCAGCAAAATAATATGCCTAAAATCATTTTGACAAATGTCACAAAACGTTGGGGTAACTTCTTCGGCGTTGACAATATTTCAATGGAACTTGAAGATAATGGCTTCATTACCTTACTTGGTCCTTCTGGATGTGGTAAAACCACAACATTACGTATGATTGCGGGTTTAGAAACTCCAACTTCCGGTAAAATTGTCATCGGCGATCAAGTCGTCTATGACTCTGAAGAAGGAATTAATGTTTCCGCTGCTAATCGTCATGTCGGATTCTTATTCCAAAACTATGCCTTGTGGCCACATATGACTGTTTATAAAAACATCACATTTGGTTTACAAGAATTACACGATAATTTACCACTCATTAATAGTGAGTATCTTAAATACATCGCTCTTTCTAAAGCCGTAACTAAAGTTACCGACATTAGAAAATTCCTCAACTATGCAGTTGATAAGAAAGGCAAAGTCGATAAAAACAAAGCCTGTTTATATTTAATTGATGGCTTTAAGATTTCTATGAGCGCTGCTAATGAATTATATGCTCTTAATTTTGATTCTAAGCCTTTAACTGAATGTAAGGATTTCGCAGAACAAAAGAGGAAAGAATTCTTAGAAAAAGCCGAAAAGATTCGTAACACTGAAAAAGAAAAAGGTCGTATCTTCAACGACAATGGTGTTTATGTTGATGCAGAAGGAAAACCAATCATTAAATACCGTAAGTTAAATAAAGAAGAAATCGACTTAAGAGTCCGTCATGTGGCACGTATCGTTCACATTGGCGAATTCATGGATCGTTATCCATCTGAATTATCAGGTGGTCAACAACAACGTGTCGCTATCGCAAGAACCTTAGCACCAGAGCCAAAAGTTATCTTCATGGATGAACCATTATCTAACTTAGATGCTAAATTACGTTTAGAAATGCGTTCTGAATTAAAACGTTTACACCTTGATACAGGTTCAACATTCGTTTACGTGACCCATGACCAACAAGAAGCTATGACTCTTGCGACACGTGTCTGCTTAATCAACAATGGTGTACTTCAACAATATGAACCACCATTAGATATCTTCAAAAAGCCTGCTAACTTATTTGTCGCAGACTTCATTGGTTCACCATCTATTAACTTTATTGAAGCGCGTCCAACCCAAAAGGGTGATGTGATTGAACTTGAAATGTTAAATGGTAGAACATTTGTGTTCATACCTAACAAGAAAGTCGATATCAACGAATTCTTCAAACAACGTGATGCTGAAATTCAAGCTAAAGAAGATGCTTTAGAAGAAGCAAAGAAACAACGTGGTTATGTTGAAAAAGAAAACGCTGATCGCCGCTTTAACTATCATATTCACACAGTTCATGGCGACATCGAAGCAGAAGAAGAACACGATATTCCAGATGATACACTTATCTTAGGCATTAGACCTGTCTTTATAAACATTAAAAACCAAAATAGTGGTTTAAAAGGTGAAATCTATAGTGCTCTTCCTACTGGTACTGAAACAACAGTTAAACTATCAATCGATGATTTCTTCTTAACATCTGTTGTATACGGTGATGTTGACTATGAAATGGGCGCGAAGATTAACGTCTCATTTGACACTAATAGAATTCTTCTATATGACCGTAAATCAGGCAAACTTATCACTGATGGTACATTGAAGATTAAACAATAATTATCAACATTGATTAAGGTTGTCCAAAACCGCTTTAAACTATGTCGTGTTGAGGTGGGTTTGGCAATCATCCTTTCAAAGGACAAGTCGTTCATTGGAGCGGCTTGTTTATTTAATAATCTTCTCTGCTACTAGAGTAGATATACAACTGAACGCTGCGTTAATCGCGGCGTTTGTTTTTTCAAACACTGATAAGTTAGCGTCTACATCTGCATAGCCAGGATTAATCATATATTTAACGATAGGGGAGAGTGAGTCTCTTTGTTCTTCCAAAACTTCTTTTTCTTCAGGACTACGCATGGTGAATTTTCTTTTGTATGTTCTTGCCATTTAATAACCTCCTTCAAATAGAATAGCAAAGAAAAAAGTGGACGGAGGCTTTTTTACCTTGTCCACTTTTACATTAGCACTTCAATTAGGTGCCTTTTTTGTTACTCGCATATATAATGTAGATATGAAGAAACCAGGCAACAGAAATAAAGCGCGTGAAAAGGCGCCTGTTAAGAAGAATTACAACAACATCAAGGAATATAAGGTCACAAAAGAATGTGAGCTTTTAGAATTCCTTTTAGAGACATTTAAAAACCAATCAAGAAACTCTGTGAAGTCATTATTAAGTTCACACCGTGTCTCTATTGATGGTGCACCTGTTAGCCAATTTAACTTCAAATTATATCCAGAGGACACAATTATTATTTCTAATTCCCCAATTAAAAAGAAAACTAGAAGTAAATTACCAATTATTTATGAAGATGATGACATCATCGTTATTAATAAACCTAGTGGTCTACTTTCAGTAGCCTCTGATAATGAGAAATCATCCACAGCGTACCGCATGCTAAGTGATTATGTGCAACAAAAAGATAAACATAACCGTGTCTTCGTGGTCCATAGATTAGATGAAGATACTTCTGGTGTCTTTATGATCGCGAAAAACGTGAAGATTCAACAAGCCTTACAAGAGAAGTGGAATGATATCGTTAAAAAACGTGGTTATTACGCGATTGTAGAAGGCGTCATGGAAAAGAATAGTGACACGATTAAATCTTATTTAAAAAAGAATAGTCAAAACTTAATGTATTCTTCTAAAAAACCAGGCGATGGTCAATTAGCGATTACCCACTACAAAGTAATGAAAACTAATGGCACGTATTCCTTGCTTGATGTCAATATTGATACTGGTAGAAAGAATCAAATTCGTGTTCACCTAGGTGAAAGAGGTCACCATATCATTGGTGATGATAAGTATGGCGAACCCGCTAATCCGATTAAAAGACTTGGCTTGCATGCTTATGAATTAGATTTTATTCATCCATTTACAGGTAAGCTAATGAAGTTTACCGCTCCTACTCCAAAAGAGTTTGGTGCATTATTTGAAAATAAATAGGTAAAATAGTATATATGAACTTTTGGTTAGCTACTTCCTTAATCTTAGCGGTTACAGCAATCTATCTTATTATGATTGAATTCTTTTCTGTGGCCTTTAAGTTAACTGGACTTGCCACTAATAAGATTAGATTCCAAGTAGCTTCATTATTTACAGGCGCTGGTTTTACCACACAAGAAAGTGAAATTATTACAAATGATAACCGCCGTAGAAGAATCGCTGTTGTCTGTATGTATACAGGTCATATCTTCTCTGTCGTTATCATGGGTTTAATCATTAACGTGTTAATTTCTATTGGTGAATCACTTAATGCGGATCGTCCCGCTAGAACATTTACCGAATGGTATTTCATTGTCTTCTATATTTCTCTTGGTGTATTCCTTTTGGTTTTATTCCTTAAAATTCCACCAATTAATAAGAAATTCCAAAAGTTATTAGAAAAAATTGCGATTAATACTTCTAAAGCAAGAAGAGAAACAAATATCATTACCGTCCTCGACTATTATGGTAGAAGTGCAATCGTGGAAGTCGTTTTAAATAGGCTTCCAGAGTTCGCTAAAGAAGCATCTTTAGGTAATATGGCGTTAACTAAAAAATACGCCTTAATTCTTCTTTCTTTAAGAAGAGGCAATAGACGTGTGACTATTAGCAGAGACACAATGCTCGCTAAGGGCGATGTTATCGTTGCGTATGGCCATATCAACGATATTCGTGAATGCTTTATTAATTCACTTTCACAAAAAAAGAAAAATAACGATACAGTGGTTATTGATAACACTAATGAAATTCAATTAATCAATAACTATGGGGCTAATACTTTAATGGAAGTTGTGGTCCATGAAGTTCCTAAAGAACTCGATGGTATTAAAATGAAAGATAGCCATCTAACAGATCGCTATTCCATTCAAATCATTATTATTAAAAGAAACAATGAATATCTCTTCGTTGATAAAGATATGATTATTGAAAAGAACGACATTGTGACCTTGTTTGGCCCATATGTTAATATCAAACACTTATTCAATAACGAAGATAAATAAAGAAAAAAGCGCCACAGCGCTTTTCTTTTAAATTTCGCCTCTTCTCACATGAGAATCGTATTTCTTACGTTCCGCTGTGTTGAGGATTTTCTTTCTCATTCTATATGTTGATGGTGTGATTTCCACGAGTTCATCGCTATTGATATAGTCTAAGCAAGCTTCTAAGGACATCTTACGTGGTGTCTTTAAGACAACAGTATTATCTTTAGTAGCACTTCTTACGTTAGTTAAGTTCTTTTTAAGAACGCAGTTAACCGCTAAGTCGATATCATAACGGTTTTCACCGATAATCATACCTTCATAGACCATGACACCTGGTTCAATGAACATTGTGCCTCTTTCTTCAACGTGCTCAATAGCGTATGGAGTGGCTTGTCCTGTTTCAGTGGCTACTAAGACACCGATTTGTCTTTCGCCTAATGAAGCACCGGATACTGGGCGATATTCTTTATAGGTATGAGAGATAATGCCATACCCTTTAGTTAAGGTCATGAAATTGGTCATAAAGCCTAATAAACCACGAGATGGAATGACGTATTGGAGAATAGTAACTGTTTCTCTAGCGTCCATATTAACTAGCTCAGCATTTCTATTGCCTAAAGACATCATAATGTCACCAACATATTCATTTGGAACATCGATTAATAAGTCTTCATATGGTTCACATCTTTCGCCATCAATTTCTTTAATGATGACTTGTGGCTTACTGACTTCTAATTCAAAGCCTTCACGTCTCATGTTTTCGATTAAGATGGATAAGTGTAATTCACCTCTACCAGAGACAACCCAAGATTCTTTATTTGGGATTCTTTCGACTTTAAGAGCAACGTCTTTTTGTGTTTCTCTAAATAATCTTTCTTCAATCTTTCTCGCGGTTAATAACTTACCGTCTTGACCAGATAATGGTGAAGAGTTAGTGCCGAATGTCATTTGCAAGGTTGGCTCATCAAGTCTAATTGGAGGTAATGGATCAACGTTATTGAAGGCACCGATTGTTTCACCAACGTTAATATCGGTTAAGCCTGCGACTGCGACGATTTCACCAGCGGAAGCTTCTTCGATTTCTAATCTCTTTAAGCCTTGATAACCAAATAGCTTCATAACTCTGAAATTAGTGGTGGTGCCGTCAAGTCTAGCAACGGTAACGTTATCGTTGACATGGATTGTACCTTTTTTAATTGTGCCTAAGCCAATTCTACCGACAAAGTCATTATAGTCTAATAAGGCGACTTGTAATTGAAGTGGAGCGTTAATATCCGCTTTTGGAGCAGGAATTTCTTTAATAATTGTGTCTAACAATGGTTCCATACCTGGTTTTTGCGTGGAAACATTAGCCTCTAAAGAGGATGTACCTTTTAAACCAGAAGTATAGATGACTGGGAATTCTAAGAATTCATCAGGAGCACCTAATTCAATGAAGAGTTCTAAGACTTCATCAAGAGTGCGTTCGATATCAATGTTATTTCTATCGACTTTATTGATAACAACGATTGGTTTGATGTGAGCTTGTAAGGCTTTCTTCAAGACGAATCTTGTTTGAGGCATAGTGCCTTCGAAAGCGTCAACGAGCAATAAGCAACCATCAACCATGTTCATAATTCTTTCAACTTCACCGCCGAAGTCAGCGTGTCCTGGAGTATCAAGAATGTTGATTTTTGTGTCTTTATAAATAATGGATGTTGTTTTAGCAAGGATGGTAATGCCTCTTTCTCTTTCGATATCATTACTATCCATCGCTCTTTCGTTAACTTCTTCGTTGTCACGGAAGGTGCCGGAGGATTTTAAAAGTTGGTCGACTAATGTGGTCTTACCATGGTCAACGTGTGCGATAATGGCAATGTTACGAATGTTCATAAATGAGGCCCTCCTTAGAAAAAACCTCTAATATCTTAGAGGAGTAAACTATATAAAAGCAAGAGAAAATAACAATTAATTTTCTCTATATATTTTGTCTAAATAGTGGTTTTTCTTCTTTTCGTGATACAAATAATAGCCAAACATTGAGGTAAAGAAACCAATGAAAGCGAAGGTTGAACCAAGATATGAAATATTCAAATATGGTGTTTGATAAGTCATTTCGTATGAATAATCACCAACCGGAGCAACGAAAGAAACAAAGCCACCATTAGCCTTATAAACTTTTAAATCACTGGTTTTACCAGTGGCATTATCTTTGGCTTTAATCTTCCAGCCATTATCAAACGCTACATAGGAGACCACTAATTTGCTAGAAGTATAGTTGGTTTTGAACGTGAATTTATCCGCGGAATATTTGATATCAGTGACTGGATTAGCGTTTAACTTATCCCATCTATCACGATAGTGGGAAATATCTTCTGAATAGAATCTAACATTGCTATCGGAAGTATAACTTTCGAAGTATTTGCCACACACGGCGATTTTATAAACGTCTCTAGTGATGTAGAAGCCACGCATATAAGCAGTATTATCGCTTGTATCGTCATCATGAGCGTCCATCATGAAGATTTTGTTATCTTTATCGATGAAATAGAAATTGTATTTTCTAGAGCCAGAGAATGGGGCACGAACATATAAAGATGTACCCGCTTTAAAGAGTGGCTCTCCATCATGCATTGGTGTATACATAGCGAAATATTTCATCGTATCTTCATCTAAATAGTTTGTAACTGGTTCAAAGTCTTTATCGATATCCGGAATCTTAGCAAAATCATAAGATTTAGCGTATGTACCAACATGGTAAACAGCGTGTCTATAATCGATTGATTTATAGAGTGATTGAACAGAAGGAACTTCAGGTTTTTCACTCACTACGCTAATGCTATCAGACTTGATCTCTTCAGCATCTTCTTTAGAAACTGCCGCCATATTGGCTAAGGTAATACCATTTTTGACGCAGGTAATATCGTATCTAGAAACATCACACACTAATTCACCATCATAAATCGTGTCATAAGCATGACCAAAGGCATTCATGTTTTTGTTTTGATAAACCTTGTATTCACTTGTTTCTAATTCCTTCATTTCTTCAAAATCATGAGGGACGTTAGCTAAATATCCGCCTTTATTATTTGCTTCGATGTTGTTATACATGCTCTTTGCTTTGCTGATAAAGTAGTACTTAACACCTAATAAATTATCTAAGTCTTGGTATTTACCACGATAGCTACCTGCAACGGCTTTTCTACCATCTCTTAAACCATTCCACATTGTGAAATCATCAATTTCAAAGTTATATAAAGAGTGGAAGAAACTACCAGAATTATAACCGTTAATAAAACTATTATTGATACTCCATGCATCACCGATAGAGGTATAAACTCTATAGAATGATTTATCGGTCTTTTGCACTTGTGTTAAAACTTTTCTAAATCTCTCGTTAGCAGCGTAACCATTATTGTGTGTACCATCATAACCATGTCCACATGTAACAAAGTTACCAACAGCAATAGCTTCTGCGGATACAAGCGCGGTAACCACAATAAAGAATGCTTTCTTATTGTAAATTAAGAACAACACAATCCAGACCGCTGTGGTATAGACAATCATAAGAATGAACGCTAGGGTGGTGAAGTTAAAGTTACCTTCCACAAAGCGGTACATAAAGTCACTGCCATTCTTAGGCTCTTTAACCGCAATATGTTCTGTCAAAATCCAAGAAACAATAATACCAATTAAGGCAAATACATAACCAATATGAATATGCCATTTAGAAACATTAGGAATCTTATCTAAATATGTACCAACATAGGCAATTAAGATTGCGGGAACAATTAATGTCCATCTTGCATAGGCATTTGTCATACCCATGGTTAAGTAGTACATAAATGGGGTAAATAATGAGAAAAGAATTAACGCTAAAGCGATGTAGTGGGACCATTTCTTTTCTTTACCTGATTGAATAAAAGCCGGAACTAAGAACATGATAAATGGGATATAGCACCATAAAGAAACAGCGATATCATCAAAGTCCCAGTTATATAACTCTAAAGTTGGTAATGAACGGCATGTTGTTGGTGGGAAGAAGAATTCAATAATTGGATACCAAATACGATTGCTAAAAATACGACCATGTTGATCAGGAGCTTTTTTCCAAGAGAATAATAATTGAAAGAAAGATTTAAAATCTTTAGCCGCTAATAATTTCTTTAATTCGCCAAAATAGGAATAACTATCAAGTTTTGGGGATGACATAGTGGCCATAAAAGCGGGTATAAACACAAATCCCGCCATTAATAGACCAACAGCATAACCAGCAAAGCCTAATCCTAATAATCTAAAGTTCTTCTTTGCGTCGTTTGTTCTAATTCTTTGGAAGAAACGGAACATCGCATAGAAGAAAGTGGTGATAAGATAAGGCACCATTAAGACATAGTTACAAATAGCAAGGAAGAAGACACCTAAGGCTAAAACCCATGGTTTTTCTTCTTGTAATGTCTTTTCAATACCTAATAAAACGATTGGCAAGAACACTAAAATGTCTTGGTAGTTGTTATACCAAAGATAGAAAGCACCCCAACCACAGAAGGCATAAGCAATACCACATATAAATGAAACAGATTCTTTAACTTTGAAGGCCTTCTTCACATAGATTGAGAAGAATAAACCCGCACAAGCAAGCTTAATCATTGATGTGATAGCGACACTATGAGGCACAAAGACTCTTGGCAATAGGACTATGATGATATTAAATGGTGAGAATAAACCATAGTAGGCATTAGAACCTAATGAGTTAGCGCCTAAATATAGTTCTGGATCAAACAAGGTAAAGTGGCCAGTATTAATCCAGTCATGATAATAATCCCAAATATGGTATCCCATAGGAATATATTGCGCGGTATAGTCACCACCATAGGCTAAAGTGAACCCATTTTGTACGAGCATTAACATATAAAAGCCAATGCTGATAACAATGAGTATTAAGAAATAATAAAACGTATTTGAAAAGCGGAAGTTTTTAAACTTCTCGACGATCTTTTTCCACAATCCCATAAAAGGATTAGGTTTTTTGTTCCTATCTTTTGCAAATACGATATCCATAAGTTTTAAAATAGTAATTTTTTGATGTAGTTTTTGTTAATTTTGAACTCTTCACTGACGACATTGATTGCGTCTTTTTGTGAAAGACCTAAATTAGTAAAATAAGCGACACGGGCAGTGATTTCCTCATCTTTAATCATCACTTCTTGGTTATTTCCCTCAACGATAATAACCATTTCACCTTTTAAGGTATCTTCATCAATCATGGAGAGTTCTTCAAGAGTGCCTCTAATGTATTCTTCGTTAAGCTTGGTTAATTCTCTAGCCAAACATGCTTTACGATTTCCGAGGCCTTCTTTTAATAAATTAAAAGTTCTTAAGATTCTATGAGGTGCTTCATAGAAGATAAGAGTGTTTCTAAGAGCTTTTAAGTTACTAATCTCTTCTTTGGCTTCGTTATCTTTTGCGGATAAAAATCCATAGAAGAAAAAGTGTCTAGTTTCTAATCCAGATGCCACTAATGCATTAATAAAAGCGGAAGAGCCAGAAATAGTGGAGACACAAATGTCATTAGCGATTAATTCTTGCACTAATAAGTAGCCAGGATCACTAATGCCTGGATAACCAGCATCAGACATATAAACAACTTTCTTTCCGGCTTGAATAAGGGAAACTAAGTGTTTACTTGCTTCTTTTTCGTTATGTTCCCTTAAAGAATATAATTCTTTCTTAATATTAAAACGGGCTAACAAATCGTGAGCATTACGTGTATCTTCAGCAGCTACAATATCAGCCTCGCTTACCACTTCAATAGCGCGAGGAGAGAATTCTTTTAAGTTACCAATAGGTGTCGCTACTAGATAAAGGAGCAAATTGTTTTTATCGTAAGATTTACTTCTTTTCATAGTGTTTCTCTTTCACTCTATTAGCGCCTACTTGTTTATAGAAGTCTTCCAAAGGAAGGAACTTAATATCTTCGTCATTTTCAATCTTTACCACACGGGAAAGAATATTGATATTTGTGACTGTATATTCGACTTTATCAATAAAGGCTTTACTACCTAATTCTGGGAATTTCTTTCTCTCTTCGGTATAAGCATCATCTTCATATTTTAAACAGCAGATTAATTTGCCACATTGTCCACTTAACTTAGGAATGTTAATCGCAAGCATTTGGTTCTTTGCTCTATTAATGGAAATACCATCAAATTCATTTAAGAATGTGGAACAACAAAGTGGTAAGCCACACACACCAAGACCACCGATCATTTTGGCTTTATCACGAGAACCGATTTGTCTTAATTCGATTCTTGTTCTTAAGCGTGAGGCTAAGACTTTTAATAATTCACGGAAGTCAACACGGTCATCCGCTAAATAGGAGAAGATGACCTTGGATTTATCAAGAGTATATTCACAAGAAATTAAATTCATATCTAAGTTGAGTTTTTTAGATTCAACTTGGCAGATTTCTAATGCATATACTGCGTCTTTTGCGTTAATTTCCGCTAAACGGATATCCACATCAGTGGCTTTTCTAAGGATTGGTTTTAAGAATAAACCGTTACCATATTTATCAATGGAAATTGGTTCAATGGCAATAGTGCCTAATTCCATGCCTCTAACTGTTTCCACAACGACTTTATCACCCATTGCATAGTTATTATCAGTAGTGCCAAAAAAGTAAGCACGTGGAGTGTTTAAGAATTTCACACCAACGAAATGTGAATAATCGTGTTTTTGATCAGTAATCTGTGTATGGTTATTATCTTCAATTTTTGGCATATATTAGTCCTCTTTGGTAATGATATAAAATATGTGATCAATCAATAGGGTGATATTTACATTAGTGTTTATCGCGGAAGCACATCTTAATAATTCAATCAAACTTTCACTAATATGAGAAAGTTTCGTGGAAAGATGTTCTAATATTGTAGCATAACTTTCTAAGAATGGTTGCTTTTCATTAGAAATAGCAATCATATCTTCAAAGGCCATCACTAACATGTTGATGAAATAGCGGCAAGCTTCTTTACTCTTAATTTGGTTTGAGATATTGCCTTGAACGTAATAGATAAGAGCGTCTTTATCGCTTTCATCCATCACTTGAATAACTTCTTCAAAACACTGTTTAGCGTTGAAGAATATTTCGTTATTTTCTTTGTCATCAATAATTTCTTTAATTAGCTCTCCATCGTTATAGAAATAAGACAATAATTCGGCGTCTTTTTTGTCCACTCCAAAGGAGATAGCGTCATTAATGACAATATTCTTATCGATTAATTTCATTCTTAAAACTTGGCATCTAGAAATAATTGTGGGCAAAATACTATTCTCATTATTCGTGGTTAAGAAAGCATAGATTTGTTGCCCTGGTTCTTCTAAGAATTTAAGAATGCTATTAATGGCCTCAATGGTCATATTTTCAATGAGGTGAAGAATATAAATTCTAATGCCTTTATTTTCGAAGGCTTTCTTATCAAAAGAACTTTCAATTGTAGTTACTGCATCTTTTTTAATCGTGGCTTTGCTACCATCAAAAACGAAAAAGTCTGGGTAGTTATCATCATCCACTCGTAAGCAAGTGATACAAGAATTACACGCTAATGGGGATGGATCATCACACAAGATAGATTTGGCAAAGAATTTAGCGATATCTAAAAGTGGTGAACCGTTGGTTCCGGAGATGAGATAGGCGTGAGAAAGTTGACCTTTTTGTAACGAATTAACAAAGGTTTGATAAATAACTGGTTGATATTTCTTAAGATATTTCTCTACTTGCATATTCTTGATAGCATCACATCAAGAGTGGCTTTAGCCACTTCTTCCTGACTCTTGCTAGCGTCAATAATGACGAAACGTTCTGGATAACGCTTCGCTAATTCTAAAAATGTATTTCTAACAGTTTTATGGAATTCTAATTTTTCTAAATCTAAACGATTTACTTCTCTATTTGCGTTAGCGGCGATTCTAGCTAAACCAATTTCTGGTTCAATATCGAATAAGAGAGTTAAATCTGGGAATGTACCTTCAGTGGCAAACATGTTGATATTTAAGACGTTATCAACGCCTAAACCTCTTGCACCACCTTGATAGGCTAAGGAAGAATCTAAATAACGGTCACAAATGACGATTTTCCCTTCTTTTAAAGCAGGCCAGACCTTTTCAACAAGGTGTTGTCTTCTTGAAGCAGCATAAAGAAGAGCCTCTGTTCTTTTGTCCATCGCAGTATTAGCTTTATCTAAAATGACATTACGGATTTGTTCTGCGATTGGGGTACCACCTGGTTCACGAGTACGGACAATTTGATATCCCATCTCCTCTAATTTACTAACAGCATAGTTAACTGCGGTTGTTTTTCCAGATCCTTCTGGTCCTTCAAGAGTAATAAACATACTTGCTACCTCTTATAATTTTCTTCTTCCTTCGACGGCCTTAGATAAAGTTAAGGCATCGGTGTAATCTAAATTACCACCCATTTGTAAGCCATAAGCTAGTCTAGTGACAACATCAACTTTGCCTTCGATTAATCTGGCAATATATAGAGCGGTGGTTTCTCCTTCAATTGTGGGGTTAGTGGCGATAATCACTTCTTTGAAGTGGTGTTCATCCAATCTCTTTAATAATGAAGTGATATTTAAATCGTCCACCCCATTACCTTTACTTAAAGAGATAACCCCGTTTAAAACGTGGTATAAACCGCGATAATATTCAGCGTTTTCAAAAGCGATGACATCTTTTGGGAAAGAAACAATCATCAAAGTATCTTGATCACGTTCTGAATCATCACAAATAACACACTTCTCACCTTCTGTTAAAAAGCCACAGATAGGGCAGACGTGTATGGATTGTTTAAGGTTTTTAATCGCATCAGAAAACTCCGTTAAGTCATCATCTTCCATATTGAGCATCGCATACGCCATACGTTCCGCGCTACGACGACCAACGCTTGGTAACTTAACTAAAGATTCTTCTAAACGAATAAGAGCCTTTAACTTTTCCATAATTAGAAGCCGAAACCTCCAGGTTGGCCAGTAATACGTTCGTTAATGGCTTCACTTTCTTCATCAATTTTAGCCATAGCTTCATTAATTGCTAAAGCAATCATATCTTGAATCATTTCTTTGTTTTCTGGATCAAAAGCATCATTATCGATTTCGATAGCTTTGATTTCCTTATTACCGAGAACAGTAACTGTCACAGCGCCACCTTTAGCGACTTTGAATTCTTTCGCGGCTAATTCAGCTTGTGCTTTTCTAAGTTCTCTTTGCATCTTTTGGGCTTGCGCCATCATTTGTTGCATGTTCATAGTGTTATTCTCCTTCGAATTCTATGTTGATTGTATCTGGTTTTGGTAATTTACCAAGTTGATAACTATTCATGTAGTGTTGTTGCCATCTAATAGAGTCTTTTCTACTTACTGCGTAGACAAACATCTTCTTATTGAAAACAGTTTGAATGACATTTTGGATGGCTTCTTGGTTTTCTAATAAATTAGCTTTTTCAGTGATGCTAGGGAATTGATATTCGACCACTAAAATCTTTTGCGAGGCGACTAATGGACGACCATCCGCCAACATTGTCGCGGCTCTACCTAATTCTGGATGAGTAATGATTCTCTTAATAGAGGACCAGTTATCGATTAATGAGTTCTTAATGTCTTTCTTGGAAATAACCATGATATCGAGCATTAAGTTATCATCGATGAAGAATGAACCATCTTTCTTGGTGTTCTTAATCGTTAAAACATCTTTAGAAAGGACAATTTCTGGAGCCTTTTCTGGCTCTGGCTCAGGTTGATCAAGTAAAGAAATAATTTCTTCTTGTTTAGGTGCTGGAGCAGGTTCTTGTCTTGGCTGTGGCGCTGGCCTACTTACTGGAGCAGGAGCAGGTTTTTCATATACTGGTTCCACTGGTTTTGGTTGTGGAGCGCTTTGATGACCATCTTTCTTGGTGGCCACTAATTTAAGAATTGTGACTTCAAATAATGGAATGATTGAGTTAACAGTCTTATAGTCCTTTTGCGCGGCCATAATGATATCGATCATCTTTAATGTTTCATCAATATCTAAACCCTTAAAGAATGAAGCGGCTTCTTGTTCAGTCAAGATTTCTAAACAATCAACATTACGGGAAGATTGATAAATCAATATATCCTTTAATATTAATAATAAGTCGTCAGTTAATCTCTTGATGTCAGTGCCTAAAGAAACATAACGATTGATTCTTTGTAAGACATCGGAAACATCTTTATTGATAATCGCATTTAGTAAGGCGATTTTTTCTTCTTTTGATTCAAGAGCGAAGATATCTAAGATGTCTTGTACTTCAAGTTTGTTACCAGAATAGGCTAATACTTGATCCAAGATTGATAAAGCATCACGCATGCCACCATCGGCTAAAGAGATGATGATTTTGATAGCTTCTTCGTTATAGGCAATACCTTCTTTTTCTAAAACACTCTTAAGTCTGTTGTTAATATCATCATCACTTAATTTAGTGAAGTCATATCTTTGACAACGAGAAAGAATAGTAGGAAGGATTTTATGTGGTTCAGTTGTGGCCAAAATAAAGATAACGTGTTCTGGTGGCTCTTCTAAGGTCTTCAAAAGAGCGTTAAACGCACCTGTTGAGAGCATATGAACTTCGTCGATAATATAAACTTTATAACGGCCCAAGATTGTGCCATATTTTACCTTATCAATTAACTCTCTGATTTCATCAACACCGTTATTAGAAGCGGCGTCTAATTCAATAACATCAGGATGAGTACCATCGATAATTGCTTTACAGTTTTTACATTCGTTACACTGACAGCCAATACCTTCATCACAGTTAAGAGCTTTTGCTAATAACTTTGCCATTGTGGTCTTACCTGTACCACGAGGGCCTGCGAATAGGTAGGCGTGAGCTAACTTTCTGGTCGCCAAAGCGTTCTTTAAAGTCTTGACGATATGTTCTTGTCCAGCGACTTCTTCAAAAGTGCTAGGACGATATGTTCGATATAATGCTTTATAAGCCATATAAAATCACCTGTGATAAGTATATACCAAAACCTTCGCTTATAAAATGTTAATATTCTATTAATGGAAATATTTCTCTCTTTGTGCTATACATGAGTTGTGCTACAATACTTAACGGTCAGAGGAAACTATTATGGAAGAAAGCATGCGTCAACGTCTCATTGCTGCCGAAAAACGTCTTAAAGAAATAGATGAAGAACTCGTCAGTGATGACATCATGAAAAACATCTCTAAATTTAGAGAAATATCAAAAGAAAGAGCTAACTTGGATCCTCAAGTTGCTGCTTTTAATCAATATCAAAAGAATGAAGAAGATATTGAAGCCGCGAAAGAGATGGCACATGATTCTGATCTAGATTTAGCGGAAATGGGCAAAGAAGAAATCAAACGCCTTGAAGCTGAACAAGAAAAACTCTTAGATGATTTAAGAGAAATGCTCCTTCCTAGAGATCCTAATGATGATAAAAACATTATCGTTGAAATTAGAGGCGCTGTTGGTGGTGATGAAGCTAACATCTTTGCGGGTGACCTTTTCAGAATGTACACAAGATATGCTGAAGCACAAGGTTGGAAGATTCAAATCCTCGATGAAAACCCATCCGAATCTGGTGGCTTTGCCCTCATTTCTTTCAAGATAAGTGGTAGCCGTGTCTTCTCAAAATTAAAATTCGAGAGTGGCGCTCACCGTGTTCAACGTGTGCCAAAGACTGAAGCCTCAGGCCGTATTCACACAAGTACCGCGACTGTCTTAGTCATGCCTGAAGCGGAAGAAATTGATATTCAAATTAATCCTAACGATTTACAAGTCGATACATATCACTCACAAGGTGCGGGTGGTCAAAACGTTAACAAGACTGAATCCGCAGTTCGTATTACCCACATCCCAACTGGTACAGTTGTGGCGTGCCAAACTGAAAAATCTCAAATTCAAAATAGAGAAATTGCTATGCAAATGTTACGTACAAAGATGTACGCTAATATGCTCGCTGAACAACAAGAAAAAATCGGCAACGAACGTCGTTTAAAAATCGGTACTGGTGAAAGAAGTGAAAAGATTAGAACTTATAACTATCCACAAAACCGCGTTACCGACCACCGTATTGGTTTCACAATTCAAAAATTAGACCGCGTCATTGAAGGTGAATTAGATGAAGTCATTGAAGCTTTAATTCACTATGATCAATCCGCAAAAATGGCGGGCGAATAATAATGTCTACAAATCGCGAACTGCTCTTCAAATATAAAAAAGAAGGCATAAGTGATGCAGTTATTTACTTTGCACTAGAAGAATGTAATGGTTATGACCATCTTCTTTTATCACAAAATCTAGATTCTGAAATTAAAGATGAAAATAGATTCGTTAATGCCATGAGCCGTTACCTTAACGGTGAAATGATTGAATATATTTTTAACAAGGCTTACTTTTTAGCAAAGCCTTTTTATGTTGATAAAAATGTCTTAATTCCAAGACAAGAAACTGAACAATTAGTGCTCAATACTGCAAAACTTATTAAGGATATATTTAATAAAGATAATCTAGAGATTATCGATGTCTGTACTGGCAGTGGTTGTATTGGTATTAGTCTTGCTCATATATTTAAAGATAGTTCTATTACTCTTTCTGACATTTCAGAAGAAGCGTTGGATGTCGCTAATAAGAATATTGAGAATCATCAATTAACAAATGTCACTGCAGTTCAAGGTGATATGCTTGAACCATTTATTAATAATGAATTTAAAGTGGATGTAATAATCTGTAATCCACCTTATATTGAGAATGAAAAAACAATCGATGAAAAGACCTGGAAGCAAGAACCTCATCTCGCTTTATTAGCAAAACCAGGCACTATGTACTATGAAAAAGTACTTAAAGACTATTTAAAAGTTGTTAACGATACATATATCCTTGCTTTTGAAATTGGAGAGGATTTAGAAGAGCCTTTAACAAAGTTAGTAAATAAGTACTGCAAAGGCTGTTCGTTCTATTTTGAGAAAGACATGTATGATAGAGTACGTTTCTTATTTATTACAGGTAAAAAGGAATAGCAAAATATCTTTGATATTACTATAATGAATGTATGAAAATTGCAATTGGTTCCGATCACGGCGGTTATGAATTAAAAGAAGGCCTCAAACGCTACTTAGCCAATAAGGGTTATGAAGTGGTTGATGTCGGTACATATTCCACAGAATCATGTCATTATCCAGAATTTGGCGCTAAATGTGCTAAACTCGTCGCTGATGGTGAATGCACATATGGTATTGTTGTCTGTACAACAGGTGAAGGTATCGTTATGGCAGCTAATAAAGTCAAAGGCGTGCGTGCTGGCTTAGCATACAACGTCGAAGTTGCTAGATTAATGAGAGAACACAATGATGCTAATGTCATTGGTTTCGGTGCTAAATTCACCACATTAGAAGAAGCATGTGAGAGAACAGACACTTTCCTAGCTACTGAATTTGCGGGTGGAAGACATGCTATTCGTGTTGAAATGTTAAATAATTTAGACAAATAATCAATTTTTTCGGACAAAAATCAAAAATGCCTCCTATTTAATTAATAGGGGGCTTTTTTAATCATTGACATAAATAAAAAAGTCGGAGGATTATCCGACGCTGGAAGCCATCATATTAAGAGTAGGTCTCGATACGAATCCAGCACCATTATTGAATCCAAAGAAGGTAAGGAAAGGCAAGAAATAATGATTAAAAAAAGATTATCAAAGCAACTATTAGGAAATTTTCAAAATGGAATCGATAGTTTAGTTCACGCTGTATGCGGTTCCCCAAAGACATGAAAACCATAACAAAAAGGATTAATTATGAGTAAAAAACGAAAAAGAATCAGAATTCTGAGAGGAAAATTTTATACAACTTTCCACACTGGCCGATTAGGTCATCCATCATTAGTTTTTAGACTGGATCGAAAAAGAAATAAGTATTGGATAGTCGTTTTTGATACTACAGGAAGAAATGACAGAATAATGCTAAAAGTTCCGATTGAAACAACCGTAAAAGCTTCTTTTGTGCATAAAAAACCAGTGATAGCTTCTCATGGAGATTTGGGTGATCACGAATTAGTTGGTTTGAAAGTTGATAAGGTGGATAAACCTCGAATTGAATTAATTAAAAGAAAGAAACCTCAATTAACTAAAAAATATAAAAAGTATTTGGAACAAAAAAATAAAAAAGTCCGCTAGGGACTTAGTGCATCGGGCAGATCGAGCTGCCAATTGGTGCGCGGTTGTCTGAGCATATTTAGCTCTGCATGACAACTTGTAAATATATTTAATCAAAAGAAGGGAGATAATTCAATATGGAATCTTATAAATGCCCAATATGTGGCAACAGCGATTCAAAATACATGGGTTTTAGAAATGGGAAACCATATTGTCGTAAGTGCATAACTTTTAGAGGACAGGAAGCGTCTGGCGATTATGTCCAACTTGATAGTGCGGAATGGACTTTAAAATACGAGCTTTCTGATGATCAAAAAAGATTATCAAAACAACTATTAGAAAACTTTCAAAACGGAATCGATAGTTTAGTTCACGCCGTGTGCGGTTCAGGAAAGACTGAAATTTGTATAGGAATTATTTCATATTGTATTAAAAATGGCCTAAAAGTCGGATTTGCAGTTCCGCGTCGCGATGTGTGTATCGAATTATATTATCGCTTTGCGGATATATTTAGAGATAATGATTTAACAGCGGTTTATGGTGGAAATACAAAGTATTTAGAAGGCGATTTAGTGTTATTAACCACCCACCAGTTATTTAGATATGACCATTATTTCGATTTATTAATCGTTGATGAAATTGATGCCTTCCCTTTCAAAGGCAGCGAGATATTAGAAGTCTTTTTCAAACGCAGTATTAAGAAGAATTATATTCTAATGACCGCAACTCCAAATAAAGAGATACTGGACTATTTTTCAAAACCTGGAAGAGCAATCCTCCAGCTATTTTCAAGATTTCATGGCAAGCCCTTACCTGTCCCGACAGTCATAAAAGGCAATGAATTATATTTAAACTACAAACTAGTTAAAGTAGTATCAAGAATATTGAAGAGTTTTAAGCAGATTTTTATCTTTGTTCCGACAATTGATTTATCGGTGAAAGTGTATAAATTTTTAAGGGTGTTTTTTCCTAATGGATATTATATTAATTCGCACTCTGAAAATCGTGACGAAATTATTAAAAGATTCAGAACAAAAAAGTATCGATACTTAGTGACCACTGCTGTTTTAGAAAGAGGTGTTACTGTTAAAGATTTACAAGTCATTGTTTACCACAGTGATCATCCAATTTATGACTCTTATTCCTTAATACAAATAGCGGGACGTGTTGGAAGAAAGAAAGACGCTCCAGAAGGTGAGGTGATATTTCTTGCTAGGGAAAATAATGAGATTAATGCCGCCAACAAGAAACTGCCTAATTTGCTTTAAGAAAGTCAATATAACGGACTTTTGCAGGCTTTTTAATGGCAAAATACCTATTTGCCAGGCGTGTCAAACTGAAATGGAACCCAAATTTATCAAGTTTCATGTTGATAATCATAAAGCGACATCTTTATACGACTATAATCCTTTTATTAGAAAGCTAATTTACCAATATAAAGGTTGTTATGATTATGAATTACATCAGGTGTTCCTAGATAGATACGCTAATGAGATTAAATTACGATATTTTGATCGTGTGATAATACCAATTCCTTCTTATCAAAACGAAGATGAACAAAGAGGATTCAACCATGTTGTTGAGACTTTTAAAAGTATCGGATTAAATATGCTCAATATTCTTGAAAAAACAGAGAAACATAAACAGGCTATAAGTTCCTTCAAACAAAGAAAAGAAGTCTATAAATATTTAGAGTTAAAAAGTTATCCTGATTTAAGTAAAAAGAAGGTTTTAATTGTCGATGATGTTTACACTACAGGAAGCACAATGAAATCCGCAATCCATCTTATCGAAAAGTTAAATCCAAAGAAGATTGATGTTTTAGTAGTGGCCAAAACTAGAGGAAAACAACTACCTAAATAACTAATACGAATAAATTTGTATTAGACAATAATAGGTGGTATTGATATGATATTTAAGCGAATGCTTGACATTCTTTTATAAAGAAAGGCACATATTTGATGTGATCGGTATTAAAAAAATATGGGATTTTTTGACAGAAGAGCTCTTAAGAAATATCAAAAAGAAGCTGATAAAGTTATTGCTTATGAAAGCCAAATGGCTGCATTAACCAATGAAGAATTACAAGCTAAAACTCCTTACTTCAAAGAATTATTAGCTCAAGGTAAAACATTAGATGATATTAAATACGAAGCTTTTGCGGTTGCTCGTGAAGCTGCGAAACGTTGTATTGGTGAATTCCCTTACAAAGTTCAAATCATCGGTTCTTTAGTTTTACATAACGGCGATGTTGCCGAAATGAAAACCGGTGAAGGTAAAACCTTAACCTGTACAATGGCTGTTTACCTTAATGCTTTAGCGGGTAAAGGCTTACACGTTATTACTGTTAACGAATACTTATCTGGTCGTGATGCTGAATGGATGGGTCAAATCTATAGATTCTTAGGCTTAACAGTTGGTGTTAACGCCCGTACAAAATCTACACGTGAAAAGAAAGAAGCCTATTTGTGTGATATTACATATACCACAAACTCTGAATTAGGTTTTGACTATTTAAGAGATAACATGGCGACCGATTTGGAACACCGTGTTTTAAGAGGACTCAATTTCTGTATCGTTGACGAAGCTGACTCCATCTTAATCGATGAAAGTAGAACCCCATTAATTATTTCCGGTGGCGCTCAAACAAGTGCCTCCCAATATACCGTTGCCGATAGATTCTGTAAGACATTAAAGAAAGAAGTCGACTTCTCTGTGGATGTTAAAGAAAAGACAGTCCACTTAACAGAAGCTGGCCAAGCTAAAGCTGAACGTATGTTCGGTATCAAAAACTTATATGATCCAGAATATGCTGATTTAGTTCATAGAATCCATAATGCTTTAAAAGCAAACTTCATTATGGGTAGAGACGTTGACTACTTAGTGGACGCTGAAGGTGAAGTTCAAATTATTGACCCATTCACCGGTCGTGTTCTTCCAGGTCGTGAATGGTCTGATGGTTTACATCAAGCCGTTCAAGCAAAAGAAAACGTCAAAATTAAACAAGAAACTGTCACAATGGCGACAATTACATATCAAAACTTCTTCCGTTTATACGACAAACTCGCTGGTATGACTGGTACCGCTAAAACTGAAGAAGAAGAATTCCGTAAAATCTATAACATGCGCGTTGTTTGTATCCCAACAAATAGACCAATCCAACGTATCGATGCACTTGATTATGTCTATGCACACAAGGGTCCAAAACTCGCTGCCTTAATTAAGGAAGTTAAAGAACGTCACGAGACTGGTCAACCTATCTTAATCGGTACCGTGTCCGTTGAATCTTCCGAAGAAATCTCCGCGTTATTAACACAAGCGGGCTTACCACACGAAATGTTAAACGCGAAAAACCACGCTCGTGAAGCGGAAATTATTTCCCACGCTGGTGAAAAGGGTTCCATTACACTTGCCACTAACATGGCAGGTCGTGGTACCGATATTAAAATCAACGATGAAGTTAGAGCCTTAGGTGGCTTATGCGTCTTTGGTACTGAAAGACATGAATCTAGACGTATTGATAACCAATTACGTGGTCGTTCAGGCCGTCAAGGTGACCCAGGTTTCTCTAGATTCTACGTATCATTCGATGATACTTTACTTGTGAGATTCGCCGCTGATTCTATTAGAAACTACATCGAAAAGAACTTTGGCGATGAAGCATTAGAAGCCAAGATGATCACTAATGTTATCACATCCGCGCAAAAGAAAATCGAAGGTCAAAACTTCGATACTCGTAAGAGCTTATTAGAATACGATGATGTTTTAGCTAAACAAAGACAAATTGTCTACGACAAGAGAGATAGAATCATCGAAGGTAGACCAATCGATGACATCATGGAAGATATCTTCAAAACCGCTGGTGAATTCCTTGCTAAGAAAGGTATTCCTGCCGACAGTAACGATGAATTAATTTCTGGTGAACAATTAGTCAAAGTGGTGGAACCAAGATTCTTACCAACTGGCACAATTAAACCAAATTTATATGATGATGCTCCGGTCGATGATATCGCACCAGATTTAGCCATCGTTATTAGAGAAAGATTTGAACAACTCCTTAAAGAATGGGATGTTGATGAAGCTGATAAAGACAACATCAAACGTTCAGTGGTTTTACACTGTATTGACCAAAACTGGACCAAGCATATTGACCAAATGTCGCGTTTAAGAGAAGCTATCTTCTTAAGAAGCTACGCTAACGTCAACCCATTACAAGATTACGTTAATGAAGGCTATGCGATGTTCAGAGAATGTTTAGAAATGGCCTCTGTTGATGCTGTTTTGAACTTAGTCAACATTAGACCTCAACGTCGTGTTACCGTTCAACAAGAACCAGCTCCAGAACAACCAGCTGAACAACCAGCTCAAGAAGCTGCTCCTGCTCAACCAGCCGAAGATAAGAAAGACGCTGAATAATTTATGAAAGACTTAGTGACCTTAAAACAGGAACTTAGTGCTGTTGGCGAGAGAATCCGTCAACTCGGGTCTTCTCTTTGACCTCGCTAAATTAGATGCCGAGATCGTTTCGTTAACCGCAAAAAGTGAAGCAGAAGATTTCTGGAATGACAGGAATTCTGCTTTGGAAATTATATCCCGTCTCAATCATTCTCGCGAAATTGCCGATACATATCGCGCTCTTTTGCGTGGTCAAAAAGACCTTGAAGAATTATTAGAATTCGAAGATGAATCATTCTTTGAACAAATTGAAAATTCTCTTGATGAATTAAACAAACAATCCAAAGATTTTGAATTACAAATCTTATTCACTGGTGAATTCGATGGATTAAATGCAATCATTGAAATCCATCCAGGCGCCGGTGGTACTGAGGCCCAAGACTGGGCGGATATGCTTTATAGAATGTATGTCTACTATGCAGAAATACATCATTTCAAGATGTCTCTTTTATCACTCGAACCAGGTGATGAAGCTGGTATCAAGTCAGTTACTTTACAAATAAGCGGTAAAAACGCCTATGGTTTATTAAAAGGTGAAAAAGGTGTACATCGTTTAGTGAGAATTTCTCCTTTTGATGCGAATAAAAGAAGGCATACATCATTTGCCTCAGTTAACGTTGTTCCAGAATTTAAGGACGATGCGATTGATATCACCATTAATGAATCCGATTTAAAGATTGATACGTATCGTAGTGGTGGCGCAGGTGGTCAAAACGTCAACAAAGTTGAAACTGCAGTTAGAATTACCCACTTACCAACAGGTATCGTTGTTTCTTGTCAAATCGAAAGAAGCCAACTTCTTAATAAAGAAACGGCGATGAAGATGTTAAAAGGTAAATTGTATTTAATAGAATTAGAATCTAGACAAAATAAACTCAACTCAATCGTTGGGGAAAAGAAGAATATTGAATGGGGCAGCCAAATCCGTTCTTATGTCTTCTGTCCATATACATTAGTTAAAGATAATCGTACATCATTTGAAGTCGTTGATGTTGCTTCTGTCATGAACGGAAACATGCTTACCTCCAAATGGAAGCTAAGAAAAACACAAAATAATGGAGATTTGCAGACTTTTATGGATGATAGCCACTTATTTGAGATAGTTTCAAAGTTCAAGCCAACAGGTGACCAACCAACCGCGATTAAGCAGTTAAGCGATGGTATTTTAAACGGTAAAAAATTCCAAGTTTTAATGGGTGCGACCGGTACTGGTAAGACTTTTACTATGGCTAATATTATTCAAACCGTTCAAAAGCCTACATTAGTCCTAGTGCACAACAAAACTCTTGCGGGCCAGTTATATTCTGAATTCCAAGAATTATTCCCACATAATCGTGTGGAATACTTTGTATCTAACTTTGATTTTTATCAACCAGAAGCCTATATTCCAAAAAGCGATACATATATTGATAAGAACGCAGTGATGAATGAAGAAATTGAAATGCTTCGTACATCAGCGATTAATTCTATCTTAGAAAGAAAAGACACAATTATTGTGGCTTCTGTAGCTTCTATATATGGTTTAACAGATCCTGATGAATATCGTAACTTAGTATTCAATATTCGTGTCGGTGAAGAAATTAACAGGCAGGAACTATATAAGAAATTAGTGGACGCTCAATATAAACGTAATAACCTTGATTTAGCCCCTGGTACATTTAGAGTTAGGGGAGACGTCATCGAAATAGTGCCTGCTTCTTTCTCTGATGGCGATGTTATTAGAATCGACACTTTTGGTGATGAAGTAGAGAAAATTGTTCAATTAAACCCACTCACTGGTGAAGTAAAACATACCTATCATACTTTCCCTATCTTCCCTGCTTATGACCACGCTTCCACAAGAGAAAGAATTAAAGAAGCTTGTGTCACAATCAAAGCGGAACTTGAAGAAAGACTTAAATTCTTTAAGGAAAACGGTAAGCTTTTAGAAGCTGAGCGTTTAGAGATGAGAACAAATCAAGATATGGAAAGTATGCAAGAATTTGGTATGTGTCCTGGTATTGAAAACTATTCTCGCCATATTGATAAAAGAAAGCCAGGTGAAAGACCTTGGTGCTTATTAGATTATTTCCCAGAAGATTTTTTAATGATTGTTGATGAATCTCACGTTACATTCCCTCAACTTAGAGGCATGTATAACGGTGATCGTTCTAGAAAAGAAACTTTAGTGGAATATGGTTTTAGATTACCTTCCGCTTTAGACAATAGACCACTTAACTTTGATGAATTTGAAAAGATTATGCCATATGTTGTTTGCACAAGTGCAACACCAGGCGATTATGAACTAGAAAAAGCGGGTGGAATATCCGCGGAACAAATCATTAGACCAACTGGTTTATTAGATCCAATTATTGAAGTTCGTCCAACTTTAGGGCAAATTGATGATTTAGTTCATGAAATTAAAACTAGAGTGGATAGAAATGAAAGAACAATGGTTGTGACCCTTACAATTCGTATGGCGGAAGACCTCACAAATTATCTTAAAGAAAAAGGCATTAAGGTCGTTTATTTGCATCATGAAACTAAGACTTTAGAAAGAAGTGAAATCATTTATCAATTAAGAAAAGGTAAATATGATGTCCTAGTTGGAATTAACCTATTAAGAGAAGGATTAGATATTCCTGAAGTCTCATTAATTTCTATCTTTGATGCAGATAAAGAAGGTTTCTTAAGAAGTACACGTTCATTGATCCAAATTGTCGGTAGAGCGGCAAGAAACGCTAATGGGTTAGTAGTTATGTATGCCGATAGAATGACTGATTCTATGCAAAACTGTATTGAAGAAACAAATCGTAGAAGAAGTATTCAAGAAGCATATAATAACGAATATGGAATTATCCCACGAACAGTCATTAAAGAAATCCGTCCACCTATCCATAATAGTGATGATGAAATCAGCGAAATGATTGATATCACTAAACATGGTAGCCGCGCGGAAATTGAAGCGAAGGTCAAAGAACTCGAAAAACAAATGCGTCAAGCAGCGAAAGAATTTGACTTTGAAAGGGCGGCCGAGCTTCGAGATATTATTCTCGAAATTAAAGGCAATTTATAAAAATAAAGTTTGCTTTATTTAAACGATTCTAATATCATTGTTATCAGCGATTAAGAAAGGAAGAAAATTCTTATGTTAAATTGGTATGACTGGATTATGTTAGTAGTTGCTATCATCATCATTGTTCTCTGCTTATTGCAAGGCGGTAAATCAGAAGGTGCCTCTGGTGCTATTACCGGTGGTGGCTTAAACGTCTTCGTTAAAACCAAAGAAAGAGGTGCAGAAAAAGTTGTTTCTATTTTGACACTTGTCTGTGCAATCTTGTTCTTCTTTATCGCGATCCTTATTGAAATTACCACTAAAGTTGCTTAATCGTAACTTAGAGGGTAAGAAAAGCGGACGAATTAATCGTCCGTTTTCTTTTGCTCGATTTTATCGCTTGTGTAATCAAGCTCTTTTACTTCTTCTTGCTTAGGTTCTTCAGGTTGAGCTTCATTAACTGGCTCTTCATTTTTATTCTTCTTATTATTCTTTACCTTAGGAGCGCCATTTTTATTCTTACTTATAATTGCTTTAATACCGAGATATAATTCCCAGCCACCCGCAATGAGTAATAAGACGCCAACGATGATAGAAGCGACAATATTTAATGCGTTTCTTACATTATCACGGAAGATAATCGCTAATATGCCCGCAGCAATAAATAATAGTGCGAGTATATAAGTAATAATGATTAGGGCTAATTTATCTTTTTCTTTTCTTATTGTTAATAAAATAGCTTTCAATAATTGCACAGCGCCCACAACAATGAGGAAAATAGCGATCAAATAAATAAGATATTCTAAAAGCATCAATTGCTTTGTACAGAGGAAGACACCTAAGGCAATGGATGCTGAACCATATAACAAACTAGCGGTAATATATTTCTTTGTTTCGAAAAAGAATGCGGTAAGTATAGCGAATAAACCAAATAAGAATAAGATAACTGCGACAACGATGTTTAAGGCGTTTTCTAATACTTCAGTATTATTGTTAATTGCAAAAGCAATAATCACTGCGCCACCAAATAGTAATAAAATCGATAAGATTAACTGTAGCCAAACGTATTTACTAAATAAACTTTTCATATAGTATTTCCTCTCGAATACTATTATAGTATGTTCAAAGGAAATATTTAATTATGGAAGAAAAATTATTACGAGATTATGCAAGATTAGTTGCCTTCCAAGGCGGTCACGTCTTAAAAGGCGAAGAAGTTTGGATTAATGCTGGTCTAGAACAACCTGATTTTGTCACTATGGTCGTTGAAGAATGCTATAAAGCAGGCGCTAAAAAGGTTACTGTTTATTGGCACCATGACCCAGTTAACAAACTAGCGTATAAAAACGAAACAGTTAGTAGTTTAGCAACAGTTTCACCAATGATGGTGGCTAAATTCAAATATTGGGTGAAGAAATTACCTGTGGTTATTCACATTATTTCTGATGACCCAGACGCTATGAAAGGTGTCAACCAAAACAAAGTTACCAAATCCATGGCGAAACGTTATCCAAAGATTAAGAAATATAGAGATGCGATGGATGGCAAATATAAATGGACAATCGCCGCTGTCCCTGGCAAAGCTTGGGCCAAGAAAGTCTTCCCTAAGTTGAGTGAAGAAGAGGCGATTGAAGCTTTATGGGCTGCTATCTTAAAAACATCTAGAGTGGATGGCAATGATCCAGTTAAAAACTGGGACGACCATAACGACTTCTTAGTTAATCAAAGAAAGAAATTAGAAGCCTTAGATTTAAGAAAACTCATTTATAAAGCCAGTAATGGTACCGATTTCCAAGTCGAACTTGTCAAAGGCATGAAGTGGGGTGGTGGTGTTGAATTTGCCCCTAACAAAGGTCAATTCAATCCAAATATTCCTTCAGAAGAAGTATTCACAACCCCAATGAAAGGCAAAGCCGAAGGCACACTCGTGGCCTCTAAGCCATTATCTTATAATGGTGAATTAATCGAAGACTTCTCTATCTCATTTAAATATGGTAAGGTCTGCGCAGTCAAAGCTAGAAAGAACCAAGCTTTATTAGAAAAGATGGTCAAAATGGATGAAGGTGCTTCAATGTTAGGCGAAGTCGCCTTAGTGCCTTTTGAATCCCCAATCAATCAAACCGGTTTATTATTCTATGAAACATTGTTTGATGAAAATGCGTGCTGCCACGTTGCTTTAGGCGCTGGTTTCCCAGAATTATATCCAGGTGCTTTAGATATGAATATGGAACAAAGAGCCGAAGTTGGTATTAATAATTCCATGATTCACGTTGACTTTATGGTGGGTACTAGAGATTTATCTATCGTTGGTGTGGACGCTAACGGAAAGCAAATCCAGATCTTTAAAGATGGTACTTGGGCCCTCTAAACGCGTTCAATTCTAATTAATTCTGCAAAATAGATTGTCTTTCTTAAAGGGAGGACAATCTTTTTATTCACTGGATCGATTTTAGACAAAATAGAAGAGACGGTATTGATTTTATCGTTTCTCCAATACTCAATTAATAACTCTTCTCCGTGGTAATTCACCAATATTTCATTAATATTATCTGCTTCATCAGAAGAGATACTTGGACGTTCCACTTTCTCTTGCTTATTATGTAATCTCTTTAAATAGTCTTCTTGTTCGTTTAATGATTTATAAGGAGCCCATTTTTTCATTCCGCGTTCACTCATTTACGATGCCCTCCTATAAATTCATTTCTTTCTCTAATGGTGCTTTCTTCTAGTAAGGAAGAAGCTCTTAAAACAGAGTTCTTGCCGAATTTACTTTGTAAAGCATCCATGGTTTTTTGTAATCTATGCCTTTTTAATTGTTCTTTATCGTCTTCAAACATATTAAGTTGTTGATGAGTAGCGTCACTTAGTTCACCAAAGCTCAAGCCTATTGTGCGTATAGGTAAATCTTTAATATAAATATGATAAATTTCTAAAATCGCTTTTAATAAGACTTGGCTATCATCAGTGGGTGCGAGCAATGTGGAGCGGCGCGCGAAACCACCTGAGTTTTTAGAATAACCAACATATAGACCGACAACACCAGTCATTTTATTAGCGTTTCTCATTCTCGTGGATAATGTATCAACCATTTCTCTAATAATAGTGATGGCTTCATCTTTGTTATAGTCTCTAAATAATACTTGGCTTAAAGACAAACTATGTTCTTTAGGTTCATATTTTTCATGGATGTCCGCTTCATCGATACCATTCGCATGTCTCCATAATTGTTCACCTATAATGCCAAACTTGTTTCTTAAGTAATCGGCATTCGATAAAGCAATGTCTCTAACAGTAAATAAACCCATCTTATTTAATTTAGCTTCAGTTCTACTTCCAATACTCCAAACCTTACTAAGTGGAGTGATAGGCCAAAGTTTTTCTTTAACATCCTCTATAGACATACGGGCAATGCCATTTCTTTCTTTTTTTGCGTACACGTCTAAAGCGATTTTAGCTAAAAAGAAGTTATCACCAATACCCGCGGTAGCTTGTAATCCCGTTTCTTCTTTGATCTGATTGATAATTGTGGTCACCATTTGAAGTGGTGTTTTATTGTAATACTTTAAATAAGTTGTTAAGTCTACGAAGGCTTCATCAATGGAATAGACATGCACATCTTCTTCCGCGACAAAGTGATATAAAACATCAATAACTTCCGCACTTTTCTCTAAATATCTTTCCATTCTTGGAACAGCGTAAATATAATTATATTTCTTTGGTAATTCTTTGATTCTGCACCTTGATGGAATACCTTGTTTTTTAAGGAATGGAGACACACTTAAAACAATCGTATTTGTGCCTCTATCTTTATCCGCGACCACGAGTGGATCTTTCCATGGATCTAGACCTCTATCAAGACACTCAACGTATGAATAAAAAGCTTTTAAGTCAATGACGGCAATTACTCTTCTTTTCATATGGGTGAAAGTATTATACATAAGAAAAAATTATCTTGTTAGTCTTGACTTTTATGGTCAAAAATACTCGTTTTTCATTTGACAACAAAAATATTTTTGTTATATTAATCTCTCACTTAATTAAATGTGGTTTAATAAAAGTGGGGGATTAAAAACTATGGAAATTGCCGCTATTATCATTTCTAGTCTTGCTTTAATTGCAATTGTTATTGCGATTATTTTAATCATCAAAAACTCTAATAAGAAGGGTGAAGCACCACAGGTCGATTTAAAAGAAATTGGCATGCTTCAACAACAATTAAATTCTTTAACAGAACAGTTAAAAACTAATATCAAACTATCTGTCAGTGAAGAAATTAATAAAGTTTTAGAGCAAACCACAAAGAGCAACGAATTAAATAACGAAAAGTTAGAACGTTTTCAAAACGGTATTACTGAATCACTTAATAAAAGATTCGACGCTCTTAATAAACAAATTGACGATAAGTTAATTGAAATAAATAAGAAAGTGGATGAAAAACTCGCTGAAGGTTTTAAAACCACCGGTGAAACAATGGCCCAAGTCAGAGAAAGATTACAAGCTATTGATGCCGCACAAAAGAACATCGAAGAATTATCTAAAGATGTCGTTTCTTTAAGAGGTGTCTTAGAAGGTAATCAAACAAGAGGCCAATATGGTGAATATCAATTATCCATGGTCTTACATAATGTTTTTGGGGACACAACTGGTTGCTACCAAGAACAATACACGATGAAAAAGGTCAAAGATGGTGATGATGTACGCGCTGATGCAGTGGTCTTTATGCCAGAACCAAATAAGATGATTTGTATCGACTCTAAATTCCCATTCCAAGATTATCAACGTATCTTTGAAACCGAGTCCCAAGAAGAAAAAGAAAGATTAACTAAAGAATTTGGTAACGCTGTTAAAAAACACATTACTGTTATCAAAGATAAATATATCGTTGAAGGAAAAACCGCTCCTGAAGCTTTAATGTTTATTCCTAATGATGGTGTCTTCGCTTTCATTCATCAAAACTTAGATGATGTTATTGAATACGCTAGAAATAAGAAAGTTATCTTAACTTCCCCATCAACATTACCTGCTATCTTAGTCACCATTAATATGGTCAGAATCGAAGTAGAAAGAAGCAAAAATGCGGAAGAAATCAACCGTCACTTACAACGTCTCGCTAAAGACTTTGAGATGTTTGGTCGTGAATGGGAAAGTTTCTCCAATGCTTTAGATAGAACAACCAAAACAAGAGAATCCTTAGATCATCGTGTTGGTAAGATTACTAACAAGTTCCAAGCCATCAGCACTAGTAATGATTTAGAGGAAGATATCAAACAGATTGAAGGAGACAACAATGGTTAATTATAACGATCATAACCTCATCACATTTTCCAATAGCCTTTTAAAACATTTCGGTGTGAAAACTTTTCACCAAACTGAACCAGAAGTAGATAAAATCTTAAAAGGTCATAAGAAAGTCGTGGTCATGCTCTTTGATGGCATGGGTCGAAACATCGTTAGATTACATTTAAAAGATAAAGACTATATTAGAAGTCATTATCTATGCACAATTAATTCCACATTCCCTCCAACCACAACCGCAGCGACATTAGGTTTCTTAACTGGTAAATATCCAATAGAAACAGGCTGGATGTCTTGGACACAGTACTTTGAAGAATATAAAAGAAACATCATTTTATTTAAGAATGTTGACTATAACACTGATGAAAAACTAGAACCAGCTAATATCGCTGAAACATTATTACCAACTAAGTCCATTTTAGAGTTAGTTAAAGAAAATAATGAAGACGTCACCGTGTTTGATTGGTCCAAAGAACTTTAGAGACTTCGAAAGAATTATTAATCAATCCATTAAAGGCGTTGATAAATGCTTAGGCTATTTCTATTTTGATTCACCGGATTATGAAATGCATGAAACTGGTATTGATTCATTTAAAGTGCACCGCATTGTTAAAAGAATTAATCGAATCGTTAGACGTTTAGCCAAAGCCAATCCAGATACATTATTCTTATCTTTCGCGGACCATGGTCATATCAATGTTGAATTCTTGGATATATGCGAACATGAAGATCTATATGCTTTATTAGATAAACCAATGTCTTTTGAAAAAAGAACACCAACTTTCTTTGTCAAGAAAGGCGTTAATAAGGAATTTGAAGAATTATTCAAAAAATACTATGGTGAACATTTCTTATTAATGAACAAAGAAGAAGTTTTAGAATCTAAAATCTTTGGTGAAGGCAAAGTTAATCCAAAAGCAGTAGCCTTTATTGGTGATTATCATGCCGGAAATACCAAAGAAGAAATGAAAATTGATATCTCCGCATACAATGTTTGATTGATTTTTTAGCGAATTATATTTATTATAAGAAACGCTATGGGTCCGTAGCTCACCTGGGAGAGCGCATCGTTCGCAACGATGAGGTAGCGAGTTCGATCCTCGTCGGATCCACCACATGTATACTATCAAGAGAGTGCGCATGTCGCTCTCTTTTTTAATTTTTTTAATAATGTTAGACACACGCGTTCACATGTAAAAAGTAACGATTATTAGTAAAAAACATATAAAAAGGTTGAATGTGTAACTTATCTTGCGTTATTTTTCGGTTTCAAAAAATTATAGCAAATGCAAAAAATGGTCGTATAATGGAGCCATAAAACTTCCGGTCGTAATACTTAACTCAATATTTTTTATTTAGTGTAGTTTTAATGACCCCTAAGTACATATGTTTTGAAAGGAAACAATTCAATGAAAAAAAGAAGTTTATCTTTAATGATCACAGCGTTAAGCCTTTCTGGTATGTTACTCGCAGGTTGTAACATCCAAGGTCCAAACGCCGCGATTAACAGCAGAGCCGGTACTTATGAAAAGCAACAATTATATCAATTGTATGCAGCTGCCGGTGGCACAATGTCTTATGACGAATGGTTAAATTCTGTTAAAGGCGCCGACGGTGCGTCTCTCTTAGCGGACAGAAGAAACCCAACTGATGCAGATGGCAAGAATGGTGACGTCTTCATCAACATCGAAACATGGGATGTATTCCTTAAAGTCGGTGGTTCTTGGAGCCCAGCCGGTAACATCAAAGGCGCTCAAGGTGAAAAGGGCGAAAAAGGTGACAAAGGCGATAAAGGCGATAAAGGCGATAAGGGTGACCAAGGTGAAAAGGGCGACAAAGGTGATAAAGGTGACACCGGTGCCCAAGGTCCTCAAGGTGAACAAGGTCCTCAAGGCGAACAAGGTCCTCAAGGTGAGCAAGGTGCTCAAGGCGTTCAAGGCGAAAAGGGCGAACAAGGTGTTGGCATCAAAGAAATCAAGAAAACAGGTAATGACGGATATTGTGATATCTATACAATCTTCCTAACCGATGATTCTGAATATGAATTCAAAGTTCCAAACCGCGCCGTTTCTATGGAAGTGGAAGATACTAGATTAGATAACGATGACAATCCATATCCATACTTTGCTAACACATCCGCTTCATTAGGCGTTGAAGTAACTGTCGAATTTGCTGATGGAAGTGAAGAAGTCCTTGATAAAGAAGCTTACGTAGTAACTGATTTTGATCTCTCAGCTGTAGGTAATGGCGAAGCCAAAATTACATTTGGTCCATTATCTGAAACACTTGCCTATCAAGTTGCTGATATTTCTGATTATATCTATGCAGACTTACTTCTCGAAGATGATACACTTGTCGATAAGGTTCCTGGATTAAGCTCAGGCGTTGAAGACTATCAATACGAAGGTGGCCAATTATTTGTTATCTTCGAAGAAGACCTCGAAGCAGAAGATGTCGTTGCACAATATGGTGAAGAATTATTAGCTGCTAACTGGACAGAAAATGGTGCTGACTCTTATGGTGATATGCACTATAAATCACCAAACGGTGAATTAGATATTTGCCCATGGAGCTATTATGGTATAGCGGTTGTTGTTGATATTAAGAATATTAAACCATTACCAACACCAGAAAATTCCACCTTAGAATCAATCATGTGGGGTGTCTTAGAACCATTCTATAGCCCAACTTATACATGGGACGATTTAGTTGGATATAACGCTATTCAATCTATGGATGAAGATGAAGATGACGTTATTGATGGATATTATTCCTACATTGGATTCGGCTCTGGTAACGAAAACTATCTCGGTGCTGTTATTGATACAGTCGATGGTAAACTACCAAGATATTTCGTGAGTGATGGTAATAACTATCAAATTACATACCAAGGCTCAACCGCTTTATTGAGAGAGTATCAAACATCTGATGGTGCTTTCCTTGTCCAAGTCATTGCTAACGTCTACAATAGCAAACTATACGCTGATATCTACGTTGTTTATAACAACGAATAGTTATATCAATTAGACAAGCAAAACAAAGGCCACGCTTCACGGCGTGGCCTTTTTTGTTGCCTAAAACACCAATACACAAAAATACGATTATAGACAACTTTGTCCATAGGAATATGTCAACTTTGCGGTCTTTTTATATCCTTGTTATTAATTAAATATATTTAGTAATATTGTCAATTTTTTGAATTGTTGAAATTCTTATGTATTTTTATGAATTTTCTTGAATATTAAATTATTTATTCGTATTATATTAGTGTCAGGAGGTAAATAAATGGCAATAGAATGGTTTAGCTCAGATGCAAAAAATGGCGCTGCCTCTTTCTACAGCACAAATATCACATTAAATACCATCGCTTCAGTGCCACTTGAGAGTGCGTATCGAATACAAGTGGGACTCGATGAAAATAGAAATGTTGTTATTCAGCCGTTAAGTAAAGAGCAAATGCGCGATGGAGATTTAAACGGCTATGCAATTTATCAGATCTCCATCAAAAAGACTTATGCAAGGATATCTTCCACAGACTTAATGAGGAAGGTAGCCAAAGCACTAGGTATCGTACTTGATGAAAAGCCAGTCAAATACGGTACAACGTGGGATGTAAAAGAAAACATGCTCACGATCCATACCGGAATATAAGGAGGAAAGAAAGATGTGGGTATTTATTTTATTAGGTGTAGCATTAGTGATTCTTATCATTATCTTCATTCTCTGCTCTTACACCAAAGCGGGGCCAGATGAAGCAATCATGATCTCTGGTTTAGGCAAAAGAAAAATTTTAAGAGGAAAAGCTGGCTGGAAAATTCCTTTCTTACAAAGAAAAGACAGATTATCACTCAAGGTCTTCCAAGTTGACATCAAAACACGTGAATCAATTCCAACAAATGAATTCATTAACATCAATGTTGATGGTGTCGCTAACTTAAAGATCTCCAGTGATCCAGAATTACTCGAAAGAGCGTTCGAAGCAACATTAGGCATGAATCAAGACGACTTAATTGAACAAGTCAAACAAGTTCTTGAAGGCAATATGCGTGAAATCATTGGTACAGTTGGTATTCGTCAATTAGTCCAAGATAGAAAAGGTGTTGCAGAAGCTGTTAAAGAAAACGTTATTCCAGACATGAGCAAATTAGGTTTGGAATTAGTGAACTTCAACATTCAAAACTTCTCAGATGGCAACCATGTGATTGAAAACTTAGGTATTGATAACATTTCCCAAATCAGCAAAGAAGCGGCTATTGCTAAAGCAAATGCCGATAGAGATGTTAGCATTGCCAGAGCAAAAGCGGCTCAAGAAGCCAATGAAGCAGAAGTCAATTCCAAAACCGTTATCGTCCAAAAGAATACAGAATACTCTTTAAAAGAAGCGGAATTAAAGATCAAAACAGATACCGCAAGAGCGAATGCGGATGCCGCTTATAAGATTCAAGAACAAAAGAGACAAGAAGAAATCAATACCGCGACAGTTAACGCTGAAATTTCCAAGAGAGAAAGAGAAGTCGAACTTGGTAATAAAGAAGTTGAATTAACTGAAAAGAAATTAACCGCGGAAATCAACAAGAAAGCTGAAGCGGAAAAATACGCCGCCGAAAGACTTGCTGAAGCAGAACTCTATAAGAGACAAAAAGCTGCCGAAGCCGAACTTCTTGAAGCTCAAAGAAAAGCCGAAAAGGTCAAAGTGGAAGCCGAAGCTCAAAGAATTGCTAGAGAAAAGGCTGCTGAAGCTGTCAAATTAGAAGCTGAAGCCAACAAACAAGCCGCCTTCGCAGAAGCTGCAGGTATTGAAGCCAAAGGTAATGCGGAAGCTAAAGCCACAAGAGAAAAAGCTGAAGCTATGAAGGCCTTCAATGATGCTGCTACCTTAAAGTTAGTCTTAGATAGTGGTGTCTTACCAGAAACAGTTAGAGCATACAGCGAACCAATCGCTGCGGCATTAGGCCAAATCGATGGCATCACAATGTATGGTTCTGGCAACGAAGCCAAATTAGTGGAAGAAATTCAACAACATGGTGATCAAATCTTCGCTGGTATCAATAAGACACTCGGCATTGATTTGAAATCAGTCCTCCTTGGCTATTTAGGCCCAAAAGTCTTAAAAGATATTAAGAGCACAAAGGAAGATAAGCAATAAATTTCTCCGGGATACCCTCACAATTGAGTGGGGGTATCTTTTATTTTGGTGTAGAATAAGTATTGGCTATGACATACAAAGAGTTAGAAAAATACTTAAAAGAAAACGGAAATAAAAAGTTCGCAGAGTTTTCTAAAACAGTATCCAATAGTGAATACCTTGTTTTTGGCGTTAAGAACCCTGTTTTACGTCAAATCGTAAAAGAACACGCCAAAGATGAAGAATTAGCCTTAGATGACTTTAAAACAGGTAAATATTTAGAAATTGATTTCATTTATTTTGGCTTAGGTCTTTCTAGATGCAAGAATATCGATGAACAACTAGAATTCTTAAAACAAAATATTAAAAAGGCTAAATCATGGGCAATCACAGATACCGCTTCTACGTTTTTAAAGAAACTAACATTTGATAAATACTGGTCATTCTTCCTTTCGCTTGTTAAATCGCCTTTTACATACGATAGACGTATGGCCTATGTTCTTGGATTAAAGCTCGCAAAAGATAAAAAGATATTAGACGTCACTAAATACATCAAAAAAGATGATGAATATATGGTGATGATGGCGGAGGCTTGGTTATTAGCGACAACCGCTATCTATTATCCGAATGAAATATATGAATATCTCCTTAAATGTGAAGATATAACTTTAAAAAGAAAGGTCATTTCCAAAATGGTGGATTCTTTTAGAATAGATGACACTACGAAAGAGAGATTTAAAGGCTTACGATAAATGATTTTAAAGGAAACCTCCCAGTGGACAGGACTAGGAGGTTTTTATTTATGTGGTTATTTACCGCGATAACCACTTCCACTAATTAGACGTAAAAGCAGTAGTGGTTTTGCTAAAAAAGAAAGAAAAAAGGATCAGAATTTCTTCTGACCCTATTTTTATTCAATCTCGAATATTATTCGAAGAAGAGAATTTCTGTTGTGTTGCTATCTGAGTAGAAACGAATGGAGACTTGGTGGTCAACATCGTTGGCGTAGTATGGCATACCAGTGTCTGAATCTGTTTTTTCTTCGTAACCAGCAGCTGTAACGATTGGGTCGAGGATAGCTGTAATAGCAGCAGCTTGATCGCCACTAACGATAACGAGTAAGTAGTGGTAACCACTTGCAACGTCAGATTCCATTGCGTAACCAGCACCAGCAGCATCTGGTAATGGTTCAGCGAGTGTGAATCCTAAACCATATTGAGTTAAGAACGCGTTGACTTCTGCTAATGGGAATTCAGCGAGATCGAATGTAACTGGAGCAGTATAGCTTGGCTTGAAGAGAATGTAGCTTGTGTAATCACCAACATATAATTTGGCACCTGAGGCACCGAATGCTAAGTTGTGGTCACCCCAGCTATCAAGTGTATCTGACCAACCATAATCACCCATTGCGGCAGCGAAGGCATCCATTTCGTCTTTGTTAGAACCATAGAGCTTAGCATTTACGCCATCAAGGATGAAGTATGCATCTGGGTTAGCAGCAACGTATTCAGCAGCGACGACAGCGACATCGATGCTAGCGAATGTGCTTGTAACGTATGTATCGATATCAGCAGCAGCGTAGTGAACGACTGGAGCTGGAGCGGCTTCGAATAAGCAAGAAATCTTAACGTAACTGTAGTAGTCTTCAACTTTTAAGCAAACATTGTCATCACCGATGTAAGCTTTGAAGTCATCTTCGAAGTAGTCACTGTAGTAGTTGATTTGCCAACCAGCAGCTTCTAAAGCGGCAGCGAAGTCAGCCATTTCATCTGTGTCGGAACCATAGATCTTATAGACTGCGCCTTCATCAGCGGATTCATAGTATGCATTAGCAGAAGCAGCAACGTATTCTGGAACTGCGACTGTAACGTTTTGACCAGCATAGTATTCAGCAATCTTATCGTTGACTTCATCAACGCCTGGTAATTCGATGACTTCACCTGTTGGGATATAAGAACCATAGAATCTAATGGATGTATAACCACGTTTGTATGTGATGTACATATATGTCATACCATCGTTTGGTAATTCATAGTCTTCATAATAATCTTCCCAAATGAAGCCAGCGGCTAAGACGTTAGCAATCATTTCTTCTGTAACGTCACCAGCGGTTAAGATTTCACCGCTGATTCTGTATGTACCGATATGAGTACCACTTGTGTATTCTGTCTTGGTTGATTTAACGAACCAATCAGCATCAACGTTAACACCTTCAAATCTGTTTTCTTCTAAGAATGCTTCGGCAATGAGTTCTTCTGGGAAGCCAGCGTTCTTTGTATAGCCGTTTTCTTCAAAGTATTCTTCTGTGAATGGAAGTGTTTCGCCAAAGAATCTAGCGTATGTCCAACCATCTTTTTCTTGCATTGTGAGGTATGCATCGTTATCTGGATCGAATTCGGCTTCAGCATTACCCTTGGCATCGAAGTAGACTTTGTAATCTTCTTCATATAAGAAGCCAGCGGCTAAGGCTTGTGCGCCTAAAGCTTCAGCATATAAACCTTCAGTAGCGAGTAAGTCGTAGTAGTATTCACCACCGTTGATACCAAATTTTTCATACCATGTGCCATCATTATTGACACCAGCGAATCTGTCAGCACCAACTGTTAAGGCAACGTGTTCTGCTGGCCAACCATCAACAGCTTCAAAGCCTAACTCTAAGAAGTAATCAGCTGAGAATGGTGGGACATATTTTGGCATATAGACGTTGATAACGTTACCGGCATCAAAGCCAAAGCCAACTTCAATATCAATACCACTTGCGGTTGTTTTAATGTAGTTAGTGGTGGATGTTGTATAAATACCACCTTGTGTGAAGCCTGCGGCTAATAATTTATCACCATAGTCTTCGAGGACAAAGTTTTCACTTGAGTCCCAAACGTACCATAAGCCGATGCCATAAGAGGATTCGTAGCCATTATAGTAACCGAATTCAATTGTTTCTTCTTCATAGTCAGCGAATGGAAGTGTTTCACCGAGGTATTTGATCATATCGGCGGAAACTTCAGCGTTCCATTGTAGTTCACCATTGAGGTTTGCGACTTTCTTCCAGAAGCCATTAGCTTTTTGGTAGAAGTCTTTATTAACGAAGTCGAAGTATGTATCGCCATCATTACCTAAATCGTTGGATGGACGACCATTACCGGAGAGGAATGATGTGCCATCTTTACCATCAGCGCCATCTTTGCCATCTTTACCATCTTTGCCGTCAAGACCATCTTTACCATCTTTGCCATCGACGCCATCTTTGCCATCTTTGCCATCGACGCCATCTTTGCCGTCTTTGCCATCAGCGCCATCTTTACCGGCAGGACCTTGAGGACCTTGTTCACCTTGTGGGCCTTGAGGACCAATTTCACCTCTATCGCCCTTTTCACCTTGAGCACCTTTGATGTTGCCGGCTGGTTGCCATGCGCCACCAACTTTAATGAAGAGATCCCAAGTTGAGATATTGACGAAAACGTCACCATTTTTACCATCTGCATCAGAAGGGTTTCTTGTGTCCGCTAAGAGTGACGCACCGTCGGCGCCTCTAACAGATTCTAACCATTCGTCATAGGACATTGTGCCGCCGGCAGCTTTGTACAATTGATAAATTTGTTGCTTTTCATAAGTGCCAGCTTGACTGTTGATTGCAGCGTTTGGACCTTGGAAGTTGCAGCCTGTTAAGAGCATGCCAGCTAATGCCAAACCTACAAACATTTTTGAAGTTTTTTTCATAAACTGTCTTTTTCTCCTTTTAAAGATATAAATTTGCCTACAATAATATTTCAATGTGCAACGCATGACAATAAAAAATATTTATAGATTTATACGATGAAATGTGATGATTTTATGACAATTTTGATAATGAAAAAAAGACAATTGTGATAAAAATTGATTCCTATTTATTTATAAATATAGGGTCAAAATTACTATCAAAGTGATAGAAGTTTTTAGTGGTCAAGAATGACAAAAATAGATGTTACAAAAAATAAAAAAGTGTAAATAAATGATAGTCACACTCTCAATTTAATATTTATCAAAATATTCGTTTAAATGCTTTAATCGCAAGATTTTATAATATATGCATCAAAAAACGATTGCAAGAAAATAATACAAAAATGAGGTTAATTATTTTTTATTGCTGTTTAAGAACTCTAGTAATTCTTTTTCTCTCAAAGGCTTGGTGAAGTAGTAACCTTGGACGAAATCGATCTTCTTATTTTTAGACATCGCTAATTGTTCTTCGTTTTCTACGCCTTCAATAACGATTGGGATTTCCAAACTTCTAAATAAGTTAACCGCAGCGTCAAAGAAGACTTTAACGTTAACAGCTTCTCCTAATAAAGATTTATCTAATTTAGCGACACTAAATGGTAGTGTGATGAATCTCGCCATATTGGAGTAGCCACTGCCGAAGTCATCCATCGCAAACTTGATACCGTGTTGGCCCAAATCATTCATAAACTCTCTAGTCTTGGTTGGATATTTCACCGCGATTGTTAAGGAATCTTTCACTTGGATTATTGAAGAATTCCGCACAAGAGATATTAACTTCTAAGCTTTCGATTTCTGGATGTCTTTGTAAAAATGCACATGTTTCGTTTAAAACAAAGAAGTCAATTTGGTTAGCCAAACCAAAGCTTTCAGCGATTGGAATGAATTCGCCTGGACCGACATAACCCAATTCGTCGTTATCAAGTCTAATCAATGCTTCGCAATGATTAAAACATTTGTTTTTCATATCAAAGATTGGTTGATAAACCATATATAAACCAGTTTTTGTTTTTAAACAGTTTTCTAAGATATCTCTAATCTTTCTATCTCTATTAACTCGTTCCATGAATTCTTCACCTAATTTAATGCAGTTAGAATCTTTAAAGTTAATCGCAGAGAGTGTTCTAGTGATGAAGTTATTGTATAAATCGGAATTATAGAAGGCTTTGTTATTAACAAAATAGAAAAGATTAATAGTGAGAACGACTTCGTTACCTTTAACACGTACTGGCTTATCGAATCTTTCTTTAATTGCGTTAACCATTTCTAATTGTTCTTTTTCGTTTCTTAACAATACGACGAAACGTGAAGAAGTGGTTCTGAAGATGAATGATTTCTTATTAACACCTTCGATGAACTTTCTAACGATAGAAACAAGTTCGTTAGAGGCAACAACACCAAACTTCTCGGAGAACATACCAAAGCTTTCAATATCAAAGATGATGTAGTATTTCCTTTGCCTTTCAAATCTTTGGACATTGATGTACTCAATAAAGGCCTCGTTATTAAACGCTTTAGAGAAACGGTCAACCTTAACATCAGGATCACAAACAGAAACAACCGCGAGCATCACGGAAAGAGTAAATGATGTGCCAGAAAGAATGACATGTGGAACAAGTGTTTGGATAATTGAAGCGGTCGCGACAATACCCATCACACATAACAAGGTGCTTAAAACTTGCTTTGGTAATGATTTTCTAAGCACGATTGTGTAAATCAAGGTGGCCAAAGTATTCATGCCCCAGTTAATGACATACATCAAAATAAAACCGGGCCCTGGGATCATATCATAGACGCCGGTTTCACTATTTAACACAAATGAAAAGTTTAGATGGTGGAGACAGTTGGTAAACATGAAAATCGCCCCTACAACGGATGGGATAGTGGTTAATAAGTAAATAGGGGAATATTTTAATGATTTACCAATGGAATATAAAACATACGCAAAGAGGAGATAAGACTCCACGTATTGCATAAAGAAGAATAACTGCGCAACTGCTTCAACCCATTTGATTGGAACAACATTAGAATGGTCTAATAAAACGCAGAATAAGATACTTAATGATACGTTAACGACAAGAGTGATAAGAGCGACACCAAAGAGGCGATAAGTAGATACAGGGAACTTCTTTCTGCCATAGTAAGCAATCGTGATTGCCACAAGGAACACTAACGAACAAACTTCGAAATAATAGTTAACGTGTAAATTACTTGGGAGAGCGCCGATTGATGATAATAATGTCATAATACTTTTGTATTTTAACAAATAAATTTCTTATATCAATGCCAAACTATTTTGTTTATTTTTTTCATTAAACTTTTACTTTGAAACAAATATCATTTATATCTTGATGAGGTCAAATCTTTTTAAATATTTATCGATGAAAAATCTTTTTAAAAAGTTAATAAAAAATTAATTAAGAAATATCGATGAAAACTATATCTTTTTCATTGACTATCATTTGCTTTTTGTAACATGTGCTTTTCATCTATTTTTTCTGATGATTTTTAACGAAATAGCCAATATGGAATATTAAATTCCAAACAAATTTTCTTATTAAACTTTTTAAGAATAAATGAGAAAAAAACACATAACACGCTTAAGACTCTTAACAAAAAATAATGCAAAAGTGTTTGTCATGCACGCGTTTTCGTGTATGATTTATAGCCAATAGGGGAAAAGGGTATGAAAAAGCTAAATAAATTAACTATTACTCTAGGCGTCTTCTCTTTGTTATTAACTGCATGTCAAGGTACTACTGTTACGAGTTCAAGCTCAAGTTCGAGCTCTAGCACAAGCCAAGCACCAAAAGAATATACGGTTACTTGGAAAAACTTTGACGGAACTATCTTAGAAGTTGATGAAAAAGTCCAAGAAGGAACAAATCCAAATTATAACGGACTAGATCCTGTTAAGGCTGCTGACGAACAATATGACTACACATTTGCTGGTTGGACTCCAAGTCTAGCGCCAGTCACAAGCAACATAGATTATGTCGCTACATTTAAAGAAACACTTAAGAAATACGAAATCGTTTGGAAAAACTACGATGGCAATGTTTTACGTGTCGATGAAGTCGAATACGGTAAAACTCCTACCTATAGTGGTGCCACTCCAACAAAACCACAAACAGATCGTTTCTCATATGAATTTACTGGCTGGTCTCCAGAAGTTGTACCAGTCACTGGCCCAGCGCAATATACTGCGACTTTTGAAGAAGGTCCAAGAAAATATACAGTCACTTGGATGAACTACAATGGTGTCATCTTAGAGACAGATAACAATGTACCGTATGGCACGGTTCCTACTTATGATGGGGCTGAACCACAAAGAATTGGTGATGGTCGTTTTGACTACGCTTTCAAAGGTTGGTCCCCAGAAGTTGGTCCTGTGACAGGTGATATCACTTATGTCGCAACATTCACTTCAAACATCAAAAGATATACAGTCACTTGGTTAAACTATGATGGTTCAACATTAGAAGTCGATGAAAATGTCGCTTATGGTTCCATTCCAACATACGATGGTGATAGACCAACAAAACCAACAGTGGGTGGTTTCAAACAAACATTCTCTGGCTGGTCTCCAGAAGTTACCGCTGTGACGGGTAATCAATCATACACCGCTCAATTCATTAACGGTGACCCAGTATTTAGCTTTGATTTACTCGATTATCAATTACAACCAGGTGTTAAAAAATCTGATTTACAAGGTGCACCTTGGATTAACTCAAATCTTAATGGTCAAATTAACAAGATTAAAAAGCCATCCTTGAAAGATGACTTCTATGCCTCCGTTAACTATGAAAACATTCTTTCTGGTGATGATGGTTCGTTTGGTAGATCTGATTATTTTATTAATCAAGCCCTAAATGATATCTTCTATGGCGATGAAACCATCAATAACGATATTCTTTGGGCTTTTGGTAATTTAGCGACCGAAGGCGATGTTGTAGGTGCCGCTAGCTATTTATCTTCATTCAATTTAGATAATTATTTAAGCAGCAAAGATGCATTTACATCAGCTGCGCCACTTTTCACAATCAATAAAAATGGTGATAGTTATGAAATCGGTGTTGATGATGGCTACTTCAATGGCAACTACAATAGTTTATCTATGATTTGGCTTTATAGCACATATCAAGGTGGTGAAGTCTTCGCTCAAGAATTATTCAAAGTCCTTGATATCTTAGATAACGCTTTTGGTGTTTCCACAAGCGAAGCTGAAAGAAATGCCGCTGGTGATATTGAATATGATTTCATTAGCGCTGCTTATTCCCACTACAATGGTGGTGCAACTGGTTATGAAACCAATGAAATTCCATGGGCTCCTCTTAAGAGCGCTTTATTAGATTTAGGTGTCGCTGAAGATGCTACGATTTGGATTCCAAATCACTATGATTCTGTTTTCTACAATATCTATGAAAATTATGCTGTTAATAAACGTGTAGCATTAGAAAACCTTATCAAAATAAGAATTGAATTTGCTTACCGTTTCCTCGCTGGCATTTACAATTACAAAAACCTCAACGTGAGCCTAACAACAATGTATAGATATTCTAATGGTCTCATGTTTGGTGATGAAGCTTATATCCATTACTATGATGGCGATCGTGCCTTAACAAAAATAGCGACTGCGGCGTTCCCAATTCTTTACGAACAATCATATCTTGCCACTCAAGGTAGTGAAGTAATTAAAGAGAAAGTCGCACAATTAATCACTGACATCTTAGGTGGCTTTGAAGAAATCTTCGCGGAAGAAACATGGCTTAGCTATTCCACAAGACAAAGAGCGATTAGAAAAATCCAAATGATGAAATTTGAATCATGCTATCCAGATTTCTATAAAAACTTCATTGAAATCAAAGATGATGACTTAGACACTGTTACTGGCACTACCTTGTTAAATCGTTACCGTGCCGCTTATGTTGACACTATTTTCAGTGGTATTTCATTGCCAAGTAATGAATGGAGTATGATGCCAACATACACAAATAACGCTTTCTATAGTCCAACAACTAACTCATTCGTTATCCTTAACGGTCTTGTTAGAGGATTCTTATATAGCGAAGATACCGAAGTGTTATATGGCACATTAGGTACTGTTATCGGTCATGAAATTACACACGGCTTTGATAGCAGTGGCTCACAATTTGATGAATATGGTAGACAATCCAGCTGGTGGACTGAGACAGATTGGAACAAATTCCAAACCAAAGTGCAAAAGATGGTCAACTTCTATAACAACATCACTCTTTATGGTGACACTAAAGCTATTGGTGAAAAGAATAATACCGAAGCAACCGCTGATATGGGTGGTATGAGAGTCATGCTACACTTAGCTAAGAAGATTCCTAACTTCGACTATGACTTATTCTTCAAATCATATGCTTATGTTTGGTGCAATGCTCCATTTGGCATGGATTATGCTCAAACCCTTAGAGAAGATGAACACCCATTCCATTATTTAAGAGCAAATGTCACCTTAGCTCAATTCGATGAATTCGTTAATTTCTACAACATCCAACCAGGCGATGGTATGTACATTCCAGAAAACCAAAGAGTTAAAATTTGGTAATTATAAATTATTATAATAAGATAAGAGCGCTCACATGGGCGTTCTTTCTATAAAGATTTATGTTAAAAAGAAAAGAAATATTAACCACAAAAAACCTCATCTTAAAATCAATTGAAGATAGTGATAGAAACGATGTCTTTTCTGTGTTTGAAAACACCCTTGTTGGTAAGACATATATGCTACCTGTTTTCGTCGATGATGCCGCTAGAGAAAAGTTCTTTATTAGGCTCAAAGAAAACACCCAAAAAAGTGAGAGATTCTGCTATGGGATTTATTTGAATAAATCATTTATTGGTTTACTCAACGATGTCAATGTGGAAAACGATGAGATAGAAGTGGGGTATTGTTTGCATCCGAATTACTGGAATAAAGGATACGCTACTGAGGCATTGGAAATCGCAATAAAAGAACTGTTTAGAATAGGCTATAAAACAGTGGTGGCAGCGCACTTTATTGAGAATCCCGCCAGTGGCCGAGTGATGCAAAAATGTAGTATGAAAAAAATCGAAAAAACCGAGGTAATTGAGTACCAAGGGTCTAAACATCCGTGCATTTACTACGCTATAACCAACAAATAATTTACTAATTTATTTTTTTGTAAACTATATGAAAAATTGCCCTTTTTCGGGGGCATTTTTATTTTTTACTGCAATTTTGGGCAAAAAATATCAATCTGATTTCCCAAAAGCGCTCTTACATAATGCGCATATATACAAACACTCTTTACATATGAAATTTATAAATGTAAAATATTACCAATTTTTTAATGGAGGCATTTTATGAAAGTTAAGAAATTACTTACATTGTTACTTGCCACCTCTATGTTAGTTGCTTGTGGTACACAAACCCAAAGCAGCAGTGATAAGAGCAGTAGTTCAGAACCTGCTCCAAGCACAACAAGTAGCGATGTTCCTAGCACATCTAGTAGTAGTCCTGACACTAGTAGTCCAAGTACTTCTTCCAGTGCAGCTCCAAGCACTTCCAGTACTGCTCCAGTACCAAGTTCTTCCAGCTCTGATCCAAGTACTTCTTCCAGCGCTCCAGTCGTGGTTACATTAGTTTCCATCTCTGTTACCGCTCCTACTAAGTTAGCCTACACAACTGCTGACACCGCCTTAGATTTAACTGGCATGGTCGTCACAGCAAACTACAGTGATGCAACACAAAGAGTCATCACTGAAGGTTACACAGTCAGCACAGTTGACTTCTCAACTGCTGGTGACAAAACAGTTACTGTTACATTTGAAGGTAAAACAGACTCCTTCACAATTACAGTCGCTCAAGCAAAACCAACCGCTTGGGATGCTGCATTAACAGCTAAGTTCCAAGCTAATCTCTATGGTTACGTTCCACCTTTCTTCTATTCCCCAGATTTTGGTCTCGGCACATTAAACTGGCGTGAAGATACTGAAGATAAAGCCCTTTGGGCTCTCGGTGGTACTCTCGCCGCTCAAAAAGAAGGTGAAGACAGTCTATTAAAACCAATTGGTGATTTATTCATCGCTGATGGCTTCGTTGCTTCAGTTGCTCCAAACTTTGAAGAAGGAGATTTCTACTATGTTATGGAGAAAGCTGTCACATTCGAAGGCAAACAACGTTTTGTCGAAGCTAGAGTTGCCACAATCAATTCAGATGGAAACTTTGTTAACGGCGGTCAATTCTACATCGAAATCGGTGATTCCTACTTCTACGATTGGGCAGCATCTGGATTCGAAGCCGCTATTAAAGGTTATATGAACTTCTCTGAAGATATTCCAGACTTACCTGAAGGCTTTAGATTCTACAAACGCTATTTAAGCCAATTCGAAGAACAAGCTGAAAGCGGTTTTGTTGGATTCCAAGCAAAGGGCGCAGTTGCTCTTGTTAACGAATACTTAGACGCTTTAGAAAATGCTGGTTGGGTATTCAAGAGATCCACTAGAGAAGATGTAATGTATGATATCTTCTCACCAGAACTTAAGATTAGACTTGGTTTCGATTACGATCAAACAAGTCAAGTTATGACACTTTTGTTCGATGTCCCACCAACAGTCCCAGAATATGTCAACTATGTTGCTAACTTATACAACATCCCAGGTAAAGGCTATGTCTTTAATTACAGTGCTGATAGCGATAGCTATTTCTACACATTCAGTGAAACATTAGCCGATGGTCAAACATTAGGTGATTTACTTGACAGATACAACGCTGTCTTAAAAGCCGATACAGAAGGTGCCTTCGCACAAAAAGGCGAAAGAAAGACAACAGCATCTGGCATTGTTTATGAATCATTTGTCAGTGAAGTTAAAGCTATTGAAGTCACTCTCTATGCTTTCGATGATGAAGATGGTACAGGTGTCCAAATCACTGTTGAAAAATACAGCTCTGTTCCAGAACAATTCATCCCAGCTATTACCTTATTAGGTTGGTCCTTGGACCAAGTGACTACTGTTGCTGCTACACCAACAGCTGGTGCATATTCTTATGCTCACTCCAACAGTGCTGCTACAGTTCCATATGCTGATGCTTTAAAGGTCTTCACAGATATCTTAGATGCCGATACAACATTAGGCTTCAAAGTTATCGTTCCATTAAACGATACAACAATGAGTAGTGGTGAAGCTGCCAAACACATTGAATACGCTAATGAAACTGTTAGAATTCAATTCCTTGCTTGGACAACAACATCAGCCACAATCGTTCAAGCGGTCTTCTATGATTACGAAGCTGCTCCAGAATCAGAATGGGTTGATGGTGTTAATGCTGTTCTCGGCGAATATGCTGCTGAATGGGATGATGAATCACAATCTTTCTACTATGGTTATCTTCGTGACTTGCAAAAAGGTGAAACACTTGCTAGCTTCATTGAAAATTTATCTGAAAACTTGTTAGCTGTTGAAGCTCTTGAATTAGAACTCTTGGTTTCTGACACAACAAGTGATCCAGATGAAGCAAAGATTATTCTCTACTGTGAAGAGGGCTCAGTTGAACTTCTTTATTCAAATTACTATCACGAAACAAGAGCAGCCTTAATTATCACAATTAGACTTTATAACAAGGCTAATGGCAAAATTGTTAACGCAATTGGCTCAGTTATGGGCGTTGGCTTAGAACTAGTGCAAGAAGGCGTTTATGGTGGCGCAGGTAGACTTGGCTTTAAAACCCCGCCTGCATTGACGGCTCAAACAGGCCCTATTCTTGTGAAAAACTATGTTGCTGCTGACTTGATCAAGTGTACAGCTTTAGGCTTCTCTTACAAGAGTGGCACAATGGAAAACGGTAACTTTATCGGTACTTTAACAAATAGCAGGGGATATACCGTCCAAATCATATTATTAGGCGATGCTAGTGGAAAATATTCTGGCTATTATCAAGTCCAAGTTTTACTTCCATAAGTTAAAGTTTAATTGTTAAACAAAATCATTGGTGGTGTCTCATAAGAGATACCACCTTTTTCTTTTTCCGTGTATAATAGGAATGATGTTTTAAAATTCGCTTAAAAACTTCACGTGTATAAAATATAAAAAAATTAGATTATATAAAGAAAAATATGAATAAAGTATTCTCACAAATTAAAAAATATTGGCTTACAAATCTGATCACATTTTTGGTCTCATTAGCGGTTGGTGCAGGTATCTTTTGTATCGTATTTTTTACTCGTGCAAGAAGCATGATTGATGCGATTGATGGCGCCACTCTAGGTGGGTTAATTGTCTTGCTATTTGGTCTACTCATGATGGTCGCTCATTTCGGTGCTTTTGACTTTATTGTTTTTGGTTTTAAACAGCTAATTGCACTCATGTTTGCTAAGGATCCAAAAAAGCACGGTCAGTTCACAGATTATCGTGACCAGATGACAGAAAAAAGAGACGCGTCATCTTACAATTTTATCGCTACTATTCTCGCGGGATTATTGCTTTCAATAGCGATAATTGTTCTCGAAATTATCTATCATTTAGGCTAAAAAATAGTTACAAAATTAGTATATTCTATACTATTTTCGCCTCTTTCTTTACGTTTGACTTTACATGTCTAGCGCGCTCGTGTATTATTACAATTATAATTTTTGTAATTATGCAAAAAGGAGGTAGACTATGAAAAAACTTGGATTCATTCTAGGCGCCACATGTGCAGCAGTCATTGCTGTCGGTGGTTTAACAGCGTCTCGTCTTGCTAAACAGCCAGAAAGAGATGCGAGAATTATTGTTGAAGTGAATCGCAATGTGAAGTCTCTCAGTAAGCAAGGCATTAGAAATTCCCAAGATGCTGTCCTTAACAACATCATGGAATATGCCACAACAAACGTCAGACGCACAAAATGCTACAATGAGTTGAATAACGCCTTTGTTCTTGAAGTGAATAGTAACGATATCGAACGTATTCGTGAAGTTCCAGGTGTTGCCAGTGTTACTCTTGATGAAATGCACTGGAAACGCACTTACAATAACGATGGCTTTATTGCTCTCGATGCAGAAGGTCGAGGAAGTGAAGGTTCTGTTGAAGAAAACATTTCCGCAGCCACAATGCACAAACCAGATGACACCTTCGATGGTGAAGGTACTCTCGTTGCCATTCTCGACAACGAATTCCACCTTAGAGGAAAAACCGACACCACAGAAGAATGGCATCACGAAGTTTACAATGCTTTGGATAGTAATGTTGGTGTCAGATACACTTATAGAACAATCAAAAACATTGTTGGTTTGAACGCTGCACCTGTTGATGCATACGTACCTGGAGAAGGATATGAAGGTTCTAGATACTTAAATAGTAAGGTTCCATTCTACTTCGACTACGGTGGTGAAAGTTTATCCTATGGTAAACCAGGTGAGCCAAAATATGATGTCCACAGTGACCTCTCATATCACGGCTCCCACGTTTCTTCCATTACCGCCGCTAATGCTCCTACTTATAAGGGCATTGCGCCAAAAGCTCAATTAGCATTAATGAAAGTCTTCACAGACTACAATGCTAAAGATGGCATTGGTGAAACAATTGGCTTAACCAACTCTACAGGTGCTTACGATACAGTTATCTTATCCGCACTTGAAGACTGCATTAAGTTAAAAGTTGATGGCATCAACATGTCATTAGGTAGTGACTTAGATGACTTCGATGGTGATTCTATCACATTAAGAACATTAAAAGACCTTGCCAATGCAGGTATCTTATCCGCCATTTCCGCTGGTAATAGTGGTAAGTCCTCATTCAGTTCCACAGGTGCTTACGCCAACTGGACAACAAGCATGGTGGAAACAGGCATTATGTCAAGTTACGCAAATAACGCTAACACAATGACCATTGCTTCTGGCCATCCAACCAGAATCTTCTATGAAAACGCTTTCACAGTTCCAGATGAAAAAGAAGGACAAAAGAATATCGCTTTCGAAGATCAAATCGTTAATAGACCAGGCATGGAAGAAGATTATAGAGATGAATTCCGTGTCAGCGACTTATTCGCAAATACTCAATCTCTTGAATATCAATATGTTCCAGGTTTCGGTACGTTCGCCGATTATGGTACATTAGATTGCCAAGGCAAAATTGTCGTCGTCAATCGTGGTAGTACATCATTCGCTGATAAATACGCCACAGCCGTTGGCCAAGGTGCTAAAGCCTTAGTTATTATCAATAACGACCCAACTGCTTCCGACTTCAATTTCCGTTGTAGTTTCGGTGATGGCTTCAACCCAACAATGCCATGTGCTCTCGTCTTATTCAAAGATAAAGAATACTTTGTCAACCATCCAAATGGTCAATTCGGTATCATTCACAAACAAGTTAGTGATAACCCAAATGCTTACACAACAAGCTCATTCTCCACTGATGGTGCCACATTTGACTTAGATCTCAAACCAGAAATCACTGCTCCTGGTGACAATATCAAAGGTGCTGTCCCAGAACATGCAATGACAAGCTTAACACAAGATGAAATTCACTCAGCTGAATACTGGCACAGATGTTACCAATACTTAAGTGGCACATCCATGTCCGCTCCTAACTATGCTGGTGCTCAATCTGTCGTTCTTTCTAAGGTTGCTGGTCCAATCTATCACAATGCTAAATTAGCTGGTAGAACAACCACACAAGCTGAAAAAGATCAAGTTGCTGAATTTAGAAGAACAGTTGATATGAGATTAATGTCCACAGCTGATCCAATGACAGATGGTGAAGGTAATGAAAACCCAGAAACCAATGTCAGAAGCCTTATCTCACCAAGAATTCAAGGCGCTGGTATGGCCGATTTAGCGGGTGCATTAAGCACAGATGTCTATCTTGAAGGTTTAGATTTAAAAGGCAACAAGATTGGCAAAGCCAAAGTTGCTTTAAGAAATAATCCAGACATCGCTAAAGGTGATATCAAATTATCATTCTTAGCTCATAACGAAAGCACAGAAACAAGAAATTATGACGTGACATTAACCGTCATGAGACCAGCTCTTGCTCAACCAAACAACATCGTCACAAAAGACTATAACTTCAAAGGTGAAATTGATGATATTAAGAACCTTTCTGGTATGGCCTACTTTGATACTGATGTTAGAAGAATGGAAATTGCTTCTGGTTCTATCGCTTATAAAGATGCCGTTAAGGCTTCTAAAGATATTGAATACTATGCTACAGAAGAAGCTTGGAAAGCTGACCAAGCTGATATCGCAGCAGGTAAACAACCAACTAGAAAGACAGTTATCAAACAAGGTTACTACTACAATGCCGCTAATGAAGGTGTTGATTGGCAACCTCTTCCAAGCTTTACAGCGCAATCCACTAGGGATGTTGTTATCGCTGAAGTTAAAGGTCAAACAGTGAGTGTTGCTCCAGGTGAAAGCACAGTCATAATTAATCCTTATTCCTTAACTGCTGATGCTAAGAAGAAAATCTTAGATAACTACGAATATGGTTGTATGATCGAAGGTTTCGTTACTTTAAAGAGTAAAGATAACAAAGCCGACCTCTCCATCCCATATTTAGGCTTCTATTCAGGTGCTGATAAGAATGCTGATGCAACTTATGACAATGCTCCTGTTACAGAACCATTCAGCTTTGAAAAAGATATTACTAAAGTCTATCCATCAGACTTAGTTAATGACATTACTAAATCCTTAATTGGTAAAGATAACGTTAACTTCGAATCTATGATCGTTGCTGGCTATGCTGAAAAACCAGAAAAGATCAACAAAGATTCCATACTCACAAACGATCAATCATTCGACCGTTTAGCAGACTTCTACAAAGTCGGTACAAGACCAAACGATGGTGAATATACCGCTACCCCAAGTAACGATATCTATCTTGGTAATGCTAAAAAATCCAACATCATGATTATTCAACAATTCATGTTGAGATCCGTGAAGGAAAACTATTTCACCATTACAAGAAAAGACAATAACCAACAAGTCTATGCTTCTGCTTTAGCAGATAGCTTATTCGGTGATACCGCTGGCAAGTGGGCCTTATATAAATCCCACGTTGATGCTGGTTACTTATCCGCCGGTTATGTCGCTCATAGAGCCTTTGCCGTTGTCCCATTATTCAATGAAGTAACAGGCGAAGCGTTCGCAAGTGGTGAATACGAACTCAAGTTCAATTACCAATTAGCCGGTACAGGCAATTGGGTCAGCAAATCTTACACCATCCACATTGATGGTGAGGCTCCAGTTGTTGAAACAATCACTGAATACAAAGACGCTAATGGTGTCAATCAAGTGAGAGCTTACTTCAAAGAAGAAAAGATGTCCCACGCCTTCATCGGTAACTACATCGTCGATGTCAACTTCGATGCTGACAAGAACATGTATTACGCTGAAGCTACAAAAGAATTCGTTGATAACGCTATCAATGAAATGAGTGGTGATGGCGACAAACGTTTATTCATCGGTGGCGTTGACTACGCTAGAGGTACTTCTGGCTGTGTCGTTCACTTCAATAACTACGATAACTTCTTATTAGGTTATCAAATGATCCAAGGTGCTGATCTTGATACCTTCATTGACTTCAGAGTTGATGCAGATAACAAAGTCACATTCGTGGACCTTCGTACAGGCGAAAACGTTCAAATCGATTCTAGATACGTAATTTCTAACTTCGATGCAGTTATTGATTACAATCCAGACGAACAACCAGTTGAACCAGCCAAGAAAGGCTGCAACGGTGCAATTGCCTCATTATCACTCATTATTGGCGCTCCTGCCTTATTGGGTGCCTCATTACTATTCTTTAAAAAGAAAAAAGGAGGTAAATAGTAAGATGAAAAAATTTACATTAGGACTTTTAGCAGTTAGCTTCCTTTCATTAGGCGCTGTCGTTGCTTGTGATGATGGCCACGGCTCTAGCGCTATTGCTTGGGACTTCACAATTTCCTTAAGTAATGGCTCAAACGTCATGAACAAAGGTGAAGAAGCTCACATCAACATCGATGAAATCGGCGGCAACCCAGAAGATGTTAGAGAATTCACTTATACTTGTTTAGATTCTAAAGTTGCTTCTGTTAACGCAAACGGTACAGTTACTGCCTTAGAAAAAGGTAAAACAGTTATTGCTGTTAAAGAAGGTAAATCAGAATTAACTAGATCCTTAGAATTAACAGTTATCGATGCTTCTCCAGCAGATGGTGGCTTCAACTATGCTTCCGCTTCTGGTAAAACCGCTATTGAAAAGAGGACCGAAATCCTCGGTGCTCTTGAAAAGAACGCGATGGATAATCACTTAACAGGTATCACCTTATTCGAAAATGGTGGCTATGTTAAATACAAATCACGTGTTAACTTACCAACAACTAACTACATTACTGGTTATGGTTTCGGCTTATTAAGTGAAGGTTCCTTAAAAGAACCAATGGCCGAAGAAACAGAATCAGCTTATAAGAATTATTTACACACTGCCTCTTCCTCTGACCCACACATGGTTAACGCTAGAGACAATGATGGTAGCCAAGTCTCCGACTTAGAAGGCTACATTACCTCTTCATATTGGGGTACCAAAATGAACGATACCAAAGACGGCTATGTCTGGTATCCAGTTCTCGCTAAAGACACAGTTAAATTCAATGGTGTCGATCGTGCAAACGATAGACCAATCCCAGTTTATAATGGCACTGAAGTCAAACCAGACGAAGATCCAAACCCATTAGGTCTCTATAGTACATGGAGAATCTATGTTAAAACTGGTGCAGATGGTCTTAAATACCGCTACAGCGGCACACCATGGGATGGTGTTGATTACGATCATAGACCAGTCGCTATCGAAGACTACGAATTTGCATTCCGTAACCTTCTTACTGGTTCTCATGGTTTATCCCGTGGTTCCCAAATCGCTTCTGACCAAACATATGGTATCGTCGGCGCTCAAAGATACTATAACAACACAAATGTTAAAGATATGTCCGATGAAAAGGCCTTAAATGTTTGGAATAACATGAAGAGCAAAGGTGAATTAGGCCTTGTTACTGGTCACGATGAAACAAACGGTGATTTTATTCAATTAACATTATTAAATCCTATTGATAGATTTACCGCGATGTACACATTATCTTCTAGCTTATATTCTCCAATCCCAGAAGACTTCATCCGTGCTCTTGGTTATAAAGCTGGTACACCTGAAGATAAAATTGGTTTCATTAGAGATGGTTCTAAGAGATATGGCACATTCAATGATAACAGTAGTGTTCCTGCCGCCCACCAAAACAAGATTTGTGACTCAGTTCTCTCTGTTGGTCCATACATGCTTGAAAGATGGGACAAAGACATTGGTATCTTCTACAAGAAGAATACTGAATGGAATGAACCAGGTAGATATAACATCGAAGGTATCAAGATTCTCATTATCAGAGCTGCTCAACAATCCCCAACAGCCATCTATGACCGTTTCAAACAAGTCGGTGACTTAGATAGCTGTGGTATTCCATCTCAATACATTGATGTTGAAGTTGGTCAACCAGACGTTTTCCAAACAAAAGGTAATTCCACCTTCAAACTCAACGTTAACTCTTGTACACAAGAAATGTGGGATACATTAAATAAGAAATTATGGAAACACACAGATTCTGATAGATACATCTGCAAACCTTGGATGAGTAACGACAACTTCTTAAATGGTTTATTCTACTCCATTGATAGAAAAGCATTCGCTGCAAAACAAGGTTCACAACCATCTATCAACTATTTCTCTGATTCATACTTAAGTGACCCAGAAAATGGTGTTTCTTATAACGATACAGAAGCCCATAAGAACGCTATCGCGGCATATCAAACATATGATACCGATGGCAATCCAACTTATGGTTATTCCAAAGATAGAGCCGTTTCTTGCTTCAAAGCTGCGGTTAGAGAATTAGTCGCACAAGGCAAACTCAAATACGGTTCTGTTGAAAAACCAAACAAAATCTCCATCAACATTTGGTGGATGTATCAAAGTGATATCAAACAATACGGCGAAGATATCGAAAAATACTTCACAGATGCCTTCAATGATCCAGATGTTTCTGGCGGCACAATCAAGCTTGAACTCGATCAACAAGCCGTTACAGTTTGGGACAAAGTTTATACCGATCACTTACAAGTTGGTAAGTTCGACTTAGGCTTTGGTGCTATTTCCGGTAATACCTATAACCCACTTAACTTCTTAGAAGTTTTAAAGAGTGATAACTCTTCTAGCTTCACTCTTAACTGGGGTACAGATACATCCGTTATCTCCAAGACAAAACCATTAATCTATGATGACAAAATGTGGTCATTCGATGCTTTATGGTCAGTCGCAGATCACGGCGGCATCGTCAAGAATGGTTCTGTTGCTAAGACAGTTGAAATCAGCTACGTTGATTCCTTAAGAAATGACTTCTATAACGGTTTAGACTTCTCCGTGTGCACTAAGTTTATTGATGCTGAAGCGGCAACAATTGACCTCACACGTGTCCAAATCTACGTTGTCGGTTTCGGTGGCGTCGATGTTGAATTCACAAAGAGCGTTAACGAAAAAGGCGAATTGGTCGCGAATATCCACTTATCTCCAGAATTAGCGGCTCAAATCAATGCTGATATGAGACATGCTAACCACATGGACGACATGGATAAATATCCAACATTATGGAACGAAACACCATTCACCTATGCTAACTACAATAAGTATTGGAATATTGATGTGTTCTATAGTTTAGCCATCACTTCCGAAGGCCAACAAGGCACACCAACCGAAGCTTATGTTACTGCTGCGAAGAACGCTGACGACTGGAAAGATTAATAAGGAGGGTTAAACCATGAAAAACAAAAAAGTTTTATTCCTCACTTCATTATTAGCCGTTGCTACTTTGGCTGGATGTGGTGCAAAAACCTCATCCCAGCCTAAAAATGACGGCGTTCCAACATCAATGATTATTCCAGAAACTTCTAAAATTGAAGCGGTTGAAAACAATAAAGTTACCTATCCAAGCGAACTTCTCGTAAATCACAGAATCGCTGCAATGATGGTCAACGAAACACTTCAATTAGAAGCAACAGAACAATTCGGATATGATGCTAAAAACGTCAAATTTGAAGTAAAGGATGCAACAATTGCCACTGTTGACGAAAACGGTCTCGTTACCGGTCTAAAAGCTGGCGAAACAGAAATCGTTGTTACTGACAAGAATAATCCTGAATTCAAAAGAACAGTGCCTGTGTCCGTTTATGACCCAGTTGATTCCTCTGATGTTAAAGGCATCACAGATCCTTTAAAGAGCTATGAAGCCGAACATCCAGTGACTGAAGTTGTCCAACGTAAGAGAATTACTAGAACTTTCTCTAAACGTCCATATGTTGCTCCTGAAGAACCTGAAGAAGGTGCAGAAGGTACGGAAGAAGGGGCTGAAACAACCGTTTCAGAGAATACAGAACCATATGTTCAATTCTCTCGTGACTATTCTGACGAAATGATGGTGTTCAGTGTTGATGATGCCTATTTAAGAATTTTGGAAACAGACTCTGAAATCAGAACTACCGATGGTGGTGTTGATTTCACAAACTATGACTGGATCTTCCATACAAATAGATACTTCGACACACTCGTTTATCACCAAACAGGTGACGTTAAGACATTCTATTCTGCTCCAACCCAAGATTTCATGGATGGCGAAAGAAAAGTGCCTTTATATGAAATCTTAGATAACTTATTCACCGTTGGTCATACTTTCTTTGAAAATCAATTAGACAATGCTGGCTTCAAAGATATCATCGATATCGCTGAAAATGATTATGGCAACGTTGAAGATAAGAAAGTTGGTTCAATCGGTGATGGTTCATTATTCGTTCATGGCGTTCTCACCTTCAAAGATAGCCTTGCTGATAACGATGATGAAAAGAACTATGGTATTCCAGTTGGTACACCAACTCCAACAACCCAAGATTCAACTTGGATTATTAGAAACAATAGAGTTGAAGGCATCTACTTCTACCTCGTCCAGAATTACGTTATCGACGATTATGAATATCAAATGATTATGGATATCGATATTCAGATTGATCCAATCAGTGCTGATAGACATGAAATTTACGTTCCTATCAGAGATGAATATCAACAAGTTGATAGATTGTTCGATATCTAATAACTAACAAAAAACTACAAAAGGACTGCTTAATGCGGTCCTTTTATTTTATTTTTTATCTTGATATTATCTTGTCTTTTTTGTAGGATATGTGTAATACCATTTGCCATTCTTGAAGAATGGCTGGTTTTGTGGTATATTTAGGAGCCACTTAATTTAAGTGGAGAAAGGAGAAAACTAATGTTAAGGTATTCATTAAAAAGACTCTTACTTGCATTTGTAACCGCCTTTATTATTCTTACACTTACTTTTATCTTGGTTAAGGCTCTTCCTGTAACACTCAAGATTTCAACCAGTGCTGGCGAAAGAATGGGTTTCTATGATTCTCAAGTCGCTCTTGGTTATTTTAGTGTCATCGTTAAACCCGAAACCGAACATTATCAACCAACGATGAAGATTATTGAAAGCTTCGTTGTCGATAAAAAAGAGTATTTCTACTATCCAAGACCAATTCTTGAACAATATTTTTCATGGCTCGGTAACATTTTCACTAAATGGGATTGGGGCACATCCACATCCTTAGAATTAAATGCTTCCGCGATTAGACTTATTGGTAGACGTTTGCCAGTGTCAATGTCCATCAATATTATCGTTGTTTTGGTCTCTGTTCCATTAGGTATCCTTCTCGGTATCTATGCTGGTTTAAAGAAAAACACATGGATTGACCATACCATCTCCACATTAATCATGATCTTCGTTTCCATTCCTGGATTCGTCGTCATTACCTTCTTAATTTTCTTCTTCTCTTATCAAACAGGTTGGCTCCCACCTTCATGGCCGAGCTCTACCGCTCCATTAGGCACAAGAATCTTAGGCTATATCATTCCTGTCCTAGCTCTATCTTTCGGCTCTATCTGTGGCTATGGTAGAGGTGTTAGAGCGGAACTTTGTGAAGTTATGTCTAGTGAATATTTATTACTTGCCAGAACAAAAGGCTTAACAAAGAACCAAGCAATCATCCGTCATGCTTTAAGAAATGCCTTCGTACCAATTCTTCCAAGTATTCTTGCTGAATTCATTGGTATTTTAGGTGGTTCCATCGTTTTGGAAAGATTATATGGTATTCCAGGCGTTGGTAACATTTACTTTGAAGCGTTAAATAATACACCAAGAGACTATAACGTCTTAATGGTTGACATGGCTATCTTTACCATTATTGGTTTATTAGCCGGCATCCTTTTTGACTTATCATATGGATTCATTGATCCAAGAATTAGAATGGGGGCGAAGAAATAGTTATGTTAGAAGATAAAGATTTCGAATTCGTTGAAGAAGCCCCTGTTACTAATGAAGAAGTTCCAGCGGAAGAAGAGATTACCGCTGATGACTTCACTTTAACGGAAGTTGATTCCACAATTCACGAACAAAAGTTCCAAACAAAACCAACAACATTTACTAAAGACGCCTTCAGAAGATTCAAAAAGAACAAATCATCTGTGGCCGCGACTTATATTTTGGGTACTTTAGTGCTTTTATCAATTGTTGTTCCACTTATTGATAGAAACGATATTCAAAATTCTCACCCAGAAGAAATTTTCCTTTCACCAAAATTATTTAATGCTGGTACAGGCTTTTGGGATGGTACTGAAAGATATTCAAACATCGCTGTTGATATTTCTGAAATGCCAAACGCCACCACAGAAGAAGAAAAACAAGAACACTGGTGGCCAAGTCCAGACGTCTATACTCAACGTTCTGCGATTTCCAAAAAGAAATTCACTGATTTGACATATGTTAACAGCCTTTCTAACTTAGGTACATTCGGTAAAGAAGGCTATGTGCAATTTGGCTTTGATAGAAATGAACTCAAAGGCAATGACTTCGTTGAATTCTCTTCGCAAGAAATTCCAGAATTAGAATTAACTGCAGATAGCTTATATCTCAGTGCCTTCGATACATATGACGCTGAAAAAATCCAAGCTAAAGAAGGCAAAGAAGATTTTGGTCTTCCAACCAATTATGTCCTTGGTGATGTCGCCTTATTCTTCTCTTATTATGAAGGCGATACAAAACAAGAAGTGCAATTAGTGGACTACGCTAAAGTACACAATATTGGTAGTGCGGTTGCCTCTTATAAAAAAGACAAAGTTGATATCGCTAATATCATTACTACACAAACTGGTAAAACAACATTTGAAAAAGCACGTTTTGCCGTCAAAATGGCGACAGCCGGTGAAGACACTCTTGTTTGTAACTTAATCGGCGCTCTTGCTTTTGAAAGTAACTTTGCGGAAGAAGAAACAAACGCCATTTTTGCGGATATGTCTTTCACTGATGCCACTAAAGCATTAACCAAAACAGCAGGTGATAAATTTGCCTATTGGAGTAGCACTGGCCTTAAAGCTATCTATCTCTCTAAAGCCTATTTCTGCTCATTTGTTTATGATACATATGAAGCTAAATACGGTATTGCCGTTGATAAAAGCTTCTCCATTAAGGACCTTTTAAGATATCAAAAGAATGGTTGGATGTCATTCAAGACTCCTCTTGGTGATTCCACAATTCAAGACCTTGACTCATTAGGCTTCTATCTCGATGTTAATAACTTTACATGCCAGATTTTAGATGCTGAAAAATGTCCTATCACCAAACCATTAACTATTGATGACTTTGTTTATCCAGAGCCAAACGATAGTGGTATTGCGGTCGGTGAAATCGTTTGTAAAGCAGAAGTTTGCCGTTATAAGAAATATGGTTATTCATCGATGCCAAGATTCCTCTTGGGCACAGATGAATCTGGTAGAGATATGCTTAAGTATGTTTTCGATGGTTTAAGAACATCCTTAATCGTCGCGACATTAACATTCCTCATCTGTTTCACATTTGGTGTTATTTGGGGTTCCATCTCTGGTTATTTCGGTGGCAACGTCGACTTAATCATGGAAAGAATTACCGATATCTTAGGCCGTATCCCATTCATGGTCTTAATGACATTGCTCATCCTCCACTGGGGTTCATCCTTACCAATGTTTGTTATGGCATTATGTATGACCGGTTGGATTGGTACTGCTTCCTTAACTAGAACGCAGTTCTATAGATTTAGAGGTCGAGAATATGTTCTTGCCTCACGTACATTAGGCGCAAGTGATGCTAGATTAATCGCTAAGCACATCTTCCCTAATGGCTTAGGTACAATCATCACTGCTGAAGTTTTGATTATTCCAGGCGTTATCTTTAGTGAAGCCAACATCGCCTACTTAGGCTTAGGCTTACAAAACGTTTCATCATTAGGTGTTATCTTATCCGATAACCAAAAGTGGTTGAGTGTTCACCCATACTTATTATTATTCCCATCCATTATCATCGCGTTATTAATGATTTCGTTTAACTTATTTGGTAATGGCTTGAGAGACGCTGTTAACCCAAGTTTGAAAGGAGAAGACTAATATGGAAAATAAACAAATTGTATTATCCGTTAAAGACTTACGTGTCAACTTCTCCACAGACCATGGTTATGTCCAAGCGGTTAGAGGTGTTTCATTCGATTTATATAAAGGTGAAACATTATGTATCGTTGGTGAATCTGGTTCAGGTAAATCTGTTACCAGTAAAACCATCATGGGTATCTTAGCCGCAAACGGTCGTATCGTTGACGGTTCCATCATGTATGAAGGTGAAGATTTAACCAAGGTTTCTGAAGATGAATTCCATCGTATCAGAGGCCATAAGATTGGTATGATCTTCCAAGACCCATTATCATCTTTAAACCCAATCATGCGCATCGGTAAACAAATTACCGAAGCCATGTTATTAAATGGTAATCACTTAAAGAAGATGAAAGAAGAACTCGTTGCCGAAGAATTCGTCGCTTATAAGAACGCAATTACCGCTTATAAGAGCGAACTCAATAAAGGTAAAGAAACTGTCAAATTCTTAAAGAGTGAAAAGAAAAAAGAAATTGAAAGAATCAAAACCATTGTTAAAAACGAAACCGATGGTGCAGTTTATGCTTTGAAATTAGACTATGGTCTAGAAAAAGTTCACATTAAGCATAACTATGATGAATTACTCGCTAAAGAAAACGAAAAATTAGCCGCTTTCAAAAACGGTCAACAAATCGAAAATAGCGAAGAAACCGTCGAAGATGTTAATAATAAGATTGCTTCCTTAAAAGAACAAAAGTCAGCAGAATTAAAAGCCGCTGATGAAAAGTATGCCGCTAAGAAAGCAGAAATTCTTAAAGAAGCAGAAGAAAAGAAAGCTGCTAATAAAGAAGAATTAGCGAAAGTTAAAGCGGACTTCGACAAGAAAATTGCCGAAGCTCAAGCTCATAAGAACGCTAATAGTAAAGAATTAACAGCGAAATATAAACCAATCATCGCCGAAGCTAAAGCTAAATATTTAGCGAAGAATAAAGAAGCTACTGCTAAAGTTGCGGAAGTTAAAAAACAATACCGCGCTGAATACGAACAAGACCTTAGAGATGGCGTTGATAAAAAGGCCGCTAAGGATAAGTACATCGCCAAGATTAAAATTACCAAAGCCGAAGCTAAACGTAGAGCTCTTAAGGTTATGGAAGAAGTCGGTATCCCATTCCCAGAAAGAAGATTCAGACAATATCCATTTGAATTCTCTGGTGGTATGAGACAACGTATCGTTATCGCAATTGCGTTAACCGCTAACCCAGATATCTTAATCTGTGACGAACCAACTACAGCCTTAGACGTGACCATTCAAGCGCAAATCCTTGAATTAATTAACCGTTTAAAAGCGGAAAGAAACATCTCTGTTATCTTCATTACTCACGACTTAGGTGTTGTCGCCAATATGGCGGACCGTGTCGCAGTTATGTACGCTGGTAAAATCGTTGAATATGGTAAAGAAGAAGAAATCTTCTATGATCCAAAGCATCCATATACATGGGCGTTATTAGCCTCTATCCCTGATGTTGATAGTAAGGAGAGATTGGAAGCCATTCCTGGCACTCCACCAAACCTTGTCTTCCCACCTAAGGGTGATGCCTTCGCCTTACGTAGTAAATATGCGATGAAGATTGACTTCAAGAAAGAACCTCCATATTTCAAGGTTAGTGATACTCACTATGCCGCTACTTGGCTATTAGACCCAAGAGCGCCAAAAGTGGAAATGCCTGCTATTGTTAAGACTCGTATTGAGGCCTCATTAGCAGCGCATAAAGCTAGAGAAGCTAAAAAAGCAAAAGCTAAGAAGGAGGACAAATAACTATGGCAAATAGAAAAGTTACTTATCTTCCCGAATTAGTGGATAACAATATTGAATTATCAGTCAGACACTTAAAGCAGTTCTTTAAGTTCGGACATGGTAAAAATGCTTTCGTTACCAAAGCCGTTCATGATATCAGCTTTGATATCAAAAAAGGTGAATGCTTCGGTGTCGTTGGTGAATCTGGCTGTGGTAAAACCACAACTGGTAGAACTTTAATCAGATTATATAAAGCTACTTCCGGTTCTGTTTATTTCAAAGGTTACCGTATTGTTGCGGGTAATAGATGGAATGAAAAAGAAATCAAATGGAAGAGAATTAAAACAAATCGCAAGATTAGAGACTTAAAGAACGAAATGAATGAAAAGATTCGCGTTCTTTCTGACGAACAAGGTAACAAAGAATTTGTTGAAAGTGAAAGTGCTAAGATTAGAGATCAATATAACGCTCAAATCGAAAAATTAAAAACCGATTTAGCGGCCCTAATCAAGGAACAAAAAGAAAAGATTGCTCAACATAACTACGACAACAAACATGTTGATAAGAAGTTAATGAGCAAGATGCAAATGATCTTCCAAGATCCTGTTGACTCTCTTGACCCACGTATGACCGTTGAAGACATCATTCAAGAAGGTTTACACATCCAAGGTCAATATAACGCGTTTGAAAACTCACAAAAGGTGAGAGAAGCCTTAATCAAGGTTGGCTTATTACCAGAATACGCTTCTCGTTACCCACACGAATTCTCTGGCGGTCAACGTCAACGTATTGGTATCGCAAGAGCGTTAATTATGAATCCAGACTTCTTAATCTGTGATGAACCAATTTCCGCCCTTGACGTCTCTATTAGAGCCCAAATCATTAATTTATTAAATAACTTAAAAGATGAAATGGGTTTAACCATTATGTTTATTGCTCACGACTTATCCGTTGTTAAGTACTTCTGCGATAGAATCGCGGTTATGTACTTCGGTAATATCGTTGAATTAGCAAGTAGTGATGAATTATTCAAAAATCCATTACACCCATATACCAGAGCGTTACTCTCTGCGATTCCAAAGCCAGACCCATTAAGTGAAAAGGAAAGAAAGAGATACATCTATGTTCCTGCTAATGAGCATGATTATTCTAAAGAAGCTCCAAGCCTCGTAGAAATCACTCCTGGACACTTCGTTATGGCTAATACCGAAGAACTTGAGAAATATCGTAAAGTTCTAAACGAAAATAAATAAAAAAATAAAGGCTGATTTGTTGTCTGCCTTTTTTCTTTCAGTCATAATGAATCTATGAAAAAGAAGAATCATTTATTATTCTGGATATTATTCCCCATCGGCTGGACATTAATTACCGCCTTATTAGTGTTCTATTTTGACCTCGCCAATGGTCCATTAGTGTTTTTCATCTTAGAACTAGTTCTATTAGTGGCGTTTTTCATTGTTAGAACGCTCTTTAGGAACCGGAAGTTCTTATTTAGATTATTTACATGGCTTGGCTTTTTAAGTCTTACAGTGGCCTTTATTTCATTTAGCCAACCAACAGTTACTAAGAAAAGCGCAGCTTATTATTCTAATCCTACAGTTATAGCGGAGCCTTTAAACCTTAACGAAGGTAAAGTTCAAGGCATTTATAACAAGGACAAAACAGTGGAAATTTACGCTGGTATACCATACGCCAAAGCGGAAAGATGGAAATTCCCTAAAGCCTATACTTGGGAAGGGATTAGAGATGGCAGATATTTTGGCCCAAGAAGTATGCAACCAGATAATAGTCCTGTTATCGGTTCACTTGTTGATATCTATTCTGAAAAAGGCTGGCATCCAAATTATCAAATGCAACCACTTCAAGAGAAAAGCGAAGATAGCTTATATCTTAATATTTGGAAACCAAACACTGATGAAACCAATTTACCAATCTTAGTTTATATTCATGGTGGTTCTTTAACTACAGGGGCTAGTTCATATGAAAGTTATAATGGTGAATCAATCGCTAAAACTGGTGTCATCATGATTACTATTCAATACCGTCTTAATGTTTTTGGCTATTTTGCCCATCCTGACTTAAAAGCGGAAGCTTTAGAAGAAGAAGGGCACGCAACCACAGGTAACTATGGCTTATTAGATCAAATATTCGCTCTTAAATGGATTAATGAAAATGCCTCTAACTTCGGTGGTAATAAAGATAACATCACAATCGCTGGTGAAAGCGCTGGTAGTTCCAGTGTTTCTGCGATATGTGCTTCCCCATTAGCAAAGAATCTATTCAAAAGAGCAATAGGGGAATCATCTTCTTTAGTCATTAAACGTCCTCCTCATACATATCGCACAACGGATGATGCTTATAAAATCAGTAACAACATCTTAAAAGAATTTAATTGTTCTTCTATTGAAGAATTAAGAAAAGTTCCTGCTAGTAGATTAGTTAACACTAAATATAAGAACCAAGAGATGATTCTCGATGGTTATGCTTTAACTAAAAATCCATATCAAGTTTATCTTGATGGTGAAAATAACGAAGAAGCTTTATTAAATGGCTATAATGTTAAAGAAGCCGATGCCTTTGTGGTGCCTACTTTCTTATTCTCGCCAACAAATAAGAACAACGCTAAGGAGCGTTTAATTAATTATTTTGATCAAGAATTTGGTGAAAAGATCTATAACCTTTATAAAGACAAAATTGAAGAGAACGCTTTTGAAGCCTTTAATGAAATTATTTCTGTTTATTGGTTTATTCAACCACATCATTCTTGGTCTAATGCCGCACTCAATAGGGGAATAGATGTTTATAGATATCAATTCACTAAAGAAAATGGCTTCCATGGTACATATCATTCAGGTGAAATGCCTTATTGCTATGGCAATTTAAAAAGACAAAATAAATCATTCGCTTATGATGAAAGCGATTATCAATTAGAAAAGACGATGGTTAGTTATTGGTCTAACTTCGCTAAAACTGGCAATCCGAATGGTGAAGGTTTACCAACTTGGGATAAATATGTTTCTAATGGTAACGTTATGGAACTTGGTAGTCACGTTGGACCATTAGAAGATAAATATTTAGCATTATATGATTTACTTGATGGCTTTATCGATAAGAAAATAGCCAGTATGTAATTATTCTTCTATCGCAGTATCGGGTTTCATTAATTTCTTACGATAAATATAACCAAATACGCCACCAGAGGCTAATAAGAACGCACCGATATAAAATAATGGAATGGTGATTTGATATGCCTTACATGGTTTAAATGATAGGGCAATATCATAAGTACCTTGTTTTAAGGTAAAGGCAATTAAACCATCAACGTTTTGGACTTTACTGATGGTTTTACCATCTTGCTTAACTTCGTAAGTATCATAGTAGAACTGTGGGAACTGCACTAAAGCGGTTTCACTAGTAATATTGACATGGAATTTATTGTTAGGAGTATTGTATTCATAAATATCAACTTCACCTGCACCTTCTAAGACAGCTGGTTTGATATAACTTTCTAAATCATAGATGAAATCTCTTTGAGATAATACGCGACTTCTGACAGTGCTATATAAAGAATTGGTGTATGTCACAGTATATCCGTCTTCATAGAATACTTGTGGCATCATTTCATTTTGCGCACCAGAATACTTAATACCTTTAGCGAATTGTTCACCATCTTGCGTGATAATCGCGGTTGGATTATGTTCAAATATCACTCTCTTTTCAAGAGTGCCCATTGTCATAGTTATTAAGCCGCAGGCAATCACAGAAGTAATAGTGAGGGCAATCTTATTTGTTTTAAGATGTGAGAAGATAAGAGACACTAACATTGCAATAAGGAATGAAAGCATGCTATACATTCTCCAAGGAAATTGACCATTATACATAATTGGAGGCACTAGTTTCCATGCCCATGGGACAAAAATAAGCGCGAGGGTAATGATTGAGGCCACAATTAAGAAATATAAATCGACACTCTTATATAAAGGAACATATTGTTCAGTAGAATCAGGTAACTTATTAACTAAGAATGAAATAAAGAAATAAAGAATTAAGGAAATAAGGATGGCTAAATAGATTTCCACTCTGACTTGGAAAATAAGCGGGAAGGCAAACGCAGCGATACAAGCGGCAGGATGCTTATAGTATTTACTATATTTTAAATTAGTTAGTAATTTATCTATCAAGATGGCCACAACCATTGATATCACATAAACAATAGTGCTGAATATCAAAGTCGAAATAGTGTCTTTAGCCCAAACTGGATTACCTTGATTGCTGTTAATATAGATGTAGTTGATAAAACCACTGAATTGGAACGATCTACTTGTGTCATTTGAAATAAATTCGTAGGTAGTCCATTGTCTTTCCGCATCTGAAATATTATAGATACCTGAAGATTCATAGTGGTGGCTATTTAAGACATAGAATAAAACACAGAAGATAATAATGATAATCGCTGAACCTAATGAAATAAGAGCACGTTTATCACGTATCTTAGCTATCACGCCTTTGATATTAAATAAGACATATAAAACACCAAAGATTACGGTAATTAAAGCGGTAAATGGGTGAGATAAGACAATAAGAATCGCGCCACTAGCGAAAGCGACATATGGTTCAACACGGTATTCTTTATCATGAATAAAACTATATACACCGTAGAAAACCATTGGAATAAGTGACATAGCAATGCTTTCAGCATAAGCACATCTCGCTAAAGCGCAGAATATACGATAAGGAAGTAATAAGAAGATGATGGAACAAATAACCGCAATAGCGGGACGACCATTTGACATCTTAAGGGCTAATTTATACATGTAAATGCCACCTAAAATAGCGCTCGCAAATATCATGAATTTTAAGCCATCACTAGGAGTGGCGCCCATCCATCTAAATAAATATGTAAAAATAGCCGCACCATAATGAGTAACTGGGCCATAATATGCATAATTATAAATAGCAAAGCCACCGATGAATAAGTGATTCGTGGAATAACCAAAATAACCATGGTCAAAGCCATAGATTAAATCGTTAACCATGCCTAAATGGAAACCAATATCATCCCCACCAGCAACGCCGTTACAAAGATAAACAAAGCACGAAAGAATAGATGCAATAACAATAACTGCATATGGGAAGTACTTTTTAAAGATATTAACGAACTTGTCTTTCTTCATGCTTACATATCTTATCACTTGCTTTATTTTTATAAAAGCACCAGATAACCTCTGCTAATAAGACGATTAAATATCAATAATCTGTTACAAAAGTATCACCATGTTACCAACTTCTTTATTTTTGCTTTTGAGATATGCTATCCTTCTAACCAGATAAATATGAAAAGAGTCATTGGCTTATCTGCTTTATTAATCATCTATGCAACTGCATTTGTCGCTGGTATTTTCTTATTTATACTCTTTGAAAGATTAGGCGTAAATGAATATATCGCCATTCTTTTAGCGGATGTTATCGCCACAGTCATAGTGTGGGCCAGTGGTGTGATTTTAAGAACCGCTTCCGCTTATGACCCATATTGGTCACTTCAAACTTTAGCGATCTATCTTTGCTTATTATTTAAATATCAAAACTGGCATGTAGGCACTATTCTCTTATTAGTGGTCATATCCTTATATTCATTAAGATTAACAATGAACTTTATCTTAGGCTTCCATTCCTTAAAGTATGTTGACTGGCGTTATAAGATGCTCAAAGAGAAAACTGGTAAATTCTACCAAGTAGTTAATCTATTAGGCATTTGTATGTTCCCAACTCTTGTGGTCTACACTGCTACTTTACCAGTTATTGCCTATGCTTCAATCACTACATTCTCCATGTTAGATGTCATTGGTTTATCAATTATCGTCTTAGGTGTCTTACTTGAATTAGTTGCCGATATCCAAATGAAGAAATTTGTGAAAACTAGAACAGACCATTCTCAAGTCTTAGACAAAGGCTTATGGAGATATTCAAGACATCCTAACTATTTAGGGGAAATTGCCATTTGGTTCGGTGTGGCTCTTACATTAATTATTTCCCATTTCAATTATTGGTATTTCATCGCTGGAGCGGTAGTTAACTTATTAATGTTCTTATTCATTTCTATCCCAATGGAAGAAAGACATTTCAAAGGTTATAAACCAGATTACGAACAATATAAAAAAGATACACATATGTTACTAATTCTTCCAAAGAAGAAATAAAAAAGAGTGGTTCGACCACTCTTTTAAAATGTAAGAATTGATTACTCAGCAACTGGTTGTCTGCCGACTCTTTGTCTGATGACATTGAGTTCTTCTAAGGCAGCAGCATCCTTTTCATCTTGTTTTGCTTTACGAGCTTTGGCTTTTTCTTCCATAGCGATCTTTTGATCAGCACTCATGGCATCAAGCTTGGCTTGTTTCTTAGCTTCAGCAGCAGCATTCTTATCAGCAGCCTTTTGATCAGCTTCAGCCTTCTTAGCGAGGAACTTAGCGTTTTCTTCTTCGAAGTTAAGGCCCTTCTTTTCACAGTCAGTTCTTAATTGAGAAACTCTAGCTTCTTCGACTAAACGAGCATTTTCTTCTTCTTCTTGTTTGGCTCTGACATCTGGTTCAACCCATTGACCACCAGCTGCTAAGACTTCAGCCTTTTGATCAGCAACGATAGCCTTATTGTCAGCGTTGGTGAATTTTTCAACATTCATGAATAAGAACATTAAAGCAATAATGAGGTAGCAAATACCTTCAACGCCGTAAGCGAGGAATGTATGTAAGACTCTTAAAGCTTCTTTGTTTGCAGGATCAACAATGTTATTTAAGCCGATGATGATACCGTTACAAATACCACTCATAGCGACCATGATAGAACCATAGACTGCCATGGTGAAGCCGTCTGTACGAATACCATGAACTGCTTCTTGGTGATCTAAAACGTTAGCCATTAAAGCGATAGAGATGTACATAGCAGGAGCTGTACCGAGGGCTTTAACACAGAAGGAAGCGATAGAGACTGCATTGACAGCGCCTTCATTTGTTGGGAAGGCGAGACATGAGAATGCAGCGGAAGCACCTAAAGCAGCGAGAACGCCACCAGCACTAATGGCTTTTGATTTTGTTAATTTCGCGGCTAATGGCCAGACAATAACCATACCTAATGCTGTTGGAACAGCACCGATAGTGTTAATGAATGAGGACATTGAGACACCATTTGTATACGCTTGTGAATAGAAGGACATATCGTTGTTCTTCATCATGCCACCAAATTGATATAAGAACCAGAAGGCCATGATCATCCACCAATATTTGTCTTTCATACAAATACGGATTTGTTGACCCATTGTAACTTTCTTTGGTTGGCCTTTTTCTTCACCGTTTGCTAAAGCGGCTTCAGCGTTCTTAATATTTTCTTCAGTGATACGTTCACGTGTGAAGAAGTATTCAAGTAAGCAACCAATGATTAAGGCAACGATCATGACGATCATTAAGATAACCCATTTTTGGTTAGCTTCTGCACGTGTGATTGTTTGAGCATATTCACCTGGGAGTAAACCTTTAACTTGGTTGAAGTCGTTTGTGAAAACGGAAGTAACGCTGTTTGGTTGACCTGGAAGTAATGTTTTTGTTCCAGCTTCAACAGCTTTCATATCTGCTTCACTTAATAAGTTATGAGCATATGCATAGGAGTTATCGTATGTGTAGACAGGTAATAAACCTAACCAGTCAACGATAAGACCACCGAACATACCAGAGACACCAGCAGCACCTAATTGTGCGGCCATGATAGCGGTACCTAATAAGCCACGTTTGCCACCATCACGAGTGGATAAGTTAACTAATGCACTGTGTGATGTGTAATACATTGGCCATGCAAATGCATAGAATAAGTTGTAACCAACTGCAGCGAAGATAGATGCTAAGACGCCACCTTCCATGGAAACTTGACCAGAAATCAAGCCTTGTAAAATGGTTTCTTCTTTAGCAGCGGTTGGAACAGGAATAATGAATAATAAGACTAATGCCACTGCGATAATTGGCATACCAATTAAGATAAGTGGTCTTGCTTTACCCGCAAGAGATGGTTTTCTTTCCATCAATCTACCGACGAGCAAGTTACCGACGATAATAATGATAGAAGAAGCTAAAGGAATAACTGTTTCAAGCCATGGAGCCCAAGAGCCCATACCGATAACGTTATGCCAGTATTGGACAAGCCAGATGTTAACGACGCCGTTACAGAACAAAGCTAAAATAGGTCCTAATAAGTAACCTAATCCTGCTTCTGGAAATAACGAGACAGTCTGGCTTTTGATTTTTGAACGCATCAAACGCGATTCAAAAAAGCTTTTCTTTGTTTTTTCAGCCATAATGACCTCCTAATGATATGTATCGTTCAAATACTCTTTAATCATAAATGATTGATACCTATTATTCAAAGAGTTTTTAAGCCACTTTTTTGTTTCTTTTTGATTTAATCACAACAATTTAATGAAAATAACAGCAAAATATTATATATTTTTTGTGTATCTTTATGCGTAACGACGAATTTAATAAGATAGAAATAACAAACGAAAAGCAAACAAGCGGCTTCGAATTCGGAAAAACTCAGAAGTTAGAAGCTACTTTTCAAAAAGATAATAAATTACCTGAGGGTGAACTTAACGAGAAATATATTGGAAAGACTATTCGTAAACATACGGAAGCCAATATTCAGTATGAAAATAAAGCAATGGCGCCTACACATGGTTCTACAACAGTAACAAGCGCTACAACCGCAAGTAATGTTGCTGCTACAACCGCCACAGTAGTAACAGCAGCCTCAGTCGTAGCGGTAACCGCTGTTGCAGTGGGTACTGGTATTTCAGTTGCGCTCCATAGCTACGATTATCAATTTAATTCTTTTGAGATTGGTCTCGATTACTTAGCCTGTGATCTTTTAATTATGGATAATAATAGACCTGATGGCGAGCCATATGAGCGATATTTTTATAAAAAAGAAAATGAACAACAACCAGAAGCACCAGTTGAGACACCAGAAGTAGAAGAATACAAGGCCTCTGAAAAAGAGGAAGAGAAACCATTTGTTCTTCGTGTTTACAACGATACCTACGAATGCACATTTGATGCTAAGTTAGGTGTTTGCGAATGGTATTTTGAAGATCTCAAACCAGACCAAAAATATCATATCTCTTTAAGTGAGAAACGTTTTGGTGGTGAAACTATCTTTGACAAACAGTTCACAACATTAAAAGAAGAGACACGGGTATCAGAATTCAGGGGTATTGAATGGGATAAGAAATGTAACTTCCTAACCATGATGATGACTGTCAAACTTGATTATCAAGATGACTATGATCGTTTCTCTGATTTCAAATTTAATCTTAAGTCTGAAGCTGTTACTGCAGATGGACCAAATGAGATTTCTTACGATTTAGTGAAAACCACTGAAGAACAACAAATTAAATTAGATGACAACCAATTCTTCAATCTAGTGGAAACTTATGAATACACATTCACCTACATGGATGAAGGTGTTGAAGTGACCGCTGAAAGTGGCACAGTCCATTTTGAAGATAACAGTGGTGCTAAATCTGAATGGAATAATTTTATCTTTGATAAAACCGCAAATTTCATCAATAGAACATTTGAAGTACAACTAGATTTCGTTGACGACTTCAATGTCTATGATAATTTCATTCTATCTTTCTATATGACCTATGAAGAAGAAGGCAAACAGGTTATTGATGAAAGAAGCGAGGATATTCCGCTTCAAAAAACCACTGAAGTCCAGACAGTAGACCTTGATGGTATTGAAGTGATGCTGTCTGATGACTATTACTATAAACTCACATGTAATTACTATAGCGAATTAACAGTGTTGGATGAGGGCTTTGTCACATTCACTGATAACAGTGGCGCTGTCACTGAATTCCGTGAATTAAAGTTTGATAAAAAAGTTAATTTTGATACTAGAACATTTGAAGTGCAATTAGATTACACTAATGACTTAGGTTACTTATATGGTTTCCAATTCACTTTAACTGACTTAGAGACAAGTAATGAAAGAACATATTATCTACAAGAAACAACAGATGTTCAAACCATCACAGTGGATGAAATTGAACAAGGTACAGAAGATAATCCAGTTTATTTAATAGATGTTGTTGAACATAGAATGTCTTATTCCTTTAAATATATGAATCAAGATGTGGAACATGTTGTCGTGGAAGGTGAAGAATTCAAATTTGAGAACTCATTAGTTAGTACATTCCAAGGTATTGAATCACCATATGACTTTGGTCATGACGAAAACTATGATGATTATCTTTTACCAATAAAACTCATCTATGATGATGCTGCACACGTGTATTCCGTTTTTGAAATCAAACTTCTCAAAAATAATGAATTATATGGACGTTTGATGATGGAAGGTGAAAGAGGATTTGATAAATGGCAATACGCCACCTTCACTGGTATGGAAGGCCATCAAATAGAAGATATCATCGGTTCAAATATCACTATGTCTGTTGTTGCTATGTTAAAAGATGGCACTGAAGAAGAAGCCTATTCTAAGGAAGTAACATTCACTTTAGAAGAGACTAAAGAATTATATGATTTAAATTTTGACGATGGTACTGAACCAGGCAGCATTGCCTATGGTAACTATCAAATCGGCTTTACTCCAATTTATTCGGGTAAGAGATATTTATTCCATTGTACTTTGAATGTGGAATGTCAGTCCGGCAGAGTCTATGAAATCCCATTCGACTTTGACGAAATGAATCAAATAACCTATGCCTATTTAGGCACTTGTGACAATTTCAGCGAAGATAACTTTGAAGAAGACTTTAATAGTCCAGTAAAGTTATCAATTACATATTTCACATACCATTACGAAATGGTCGATCTTGGTAATGGTAGTGGTCCAATGGAAGAACGCGTGTCTGATAATAACGAGAAGACCGCTGTTATTCATGAAAGTTATCAATTTACATTGCAAGCATAATCAACTGTTTTCTAGGAGGTAATTGTTATGAAAAAAGAAACAAGAAACAGAATTATCAAGTGGTCGCTATATGCACTTCTAGTGATAGCGACAATCCTCATCTTTGTCTTCAGTAACTATATTTTTGGCGCTGGCAAAGAAATAGTACAAAAGGAAGTGGGTGGCAAAACAGTTGTCGAAACAATTTGGACAATTCAAGAGCCAATGTTCTACAATTCCAATACGGGTAGTGCTTTTGCGGATTATTTCTTAGAACACTTTATTCCTAACACATTAAGAACAATTCAAATTGCAGGTATCGCTATTACATTTGCGATTGCCTTACATTATTTAGCAAAGATTGTCTTTAGAAGTAAGAAAGGTAAAACAATTTCCCGTTTATTAGTGTCATTCGTTAAATGGGCGATTGCTCTTACCGCTGTATTCTTAGTATTAGATGCTTGGGGTGTTCCTGCTACTGCAACATTAACTGGTGCTGGTGTACTTGCTCTTATCATAGGTCTTGGTTCCCAATCCTTAGTGGCTGATATCTTAGCCGGTATCTTCATCGTCTTTGAAGGTGAATTCCAAGTTGGCGATATCGTCATCGTTGATGGTTGGAGAGGTGAAGTTAAAGAAATCGGTATGAGAACAACCAAGTTATTAGATGCTGGTGGTAATGTTAAAATCGTTAACAATAGTGAAATCAAAACAATCATTAACCAAACTCAAGAGCTCTCTTTAGCAAAGGCTAATGTCTCCGTTTCCTATAATGTTAGAATTGAAAAAGTTGAAGCGGTTATCGCTGATAATATCGCTAAGATTAAAGAAAAGATTCCTGCGATTGAAGAAGGCCCATTCTATAAGGGTGTCACTGAATTAGGCGAATCTGGTGTGCAATTACTTTTCGTTGCGAAATGTAAAGAAGATGATATTTACCAAGTTCAAAGAGATTTAAACCGTGAAATTAAAATCATGTTTGATGATAACAACATTGAAATCCCATTCAATCAACTCGTTGTGCATATGGGCGAAAATGCTGATCCACAAATTATCACTAAACAAGACATCAGAAAAGCTGATAGATTTAACGAAGAACAAAAAGAGTTATCTCAAAATATCTCCGTTGAAAAATAATTACCTCTTAACTTATAAATATAGCCCACCATAGATGGGCTTTTCTTTTAGAATTTAAAGACGAATATTAATAATATCATTAAGGTGATATGGACCGCCAAACCAAACCAGTTAACCGCAGTGAAGTACCAGTGCTCACCTTTTGTCTTATGACGGAAGATTAACATTGCTGGATAACCACCGAAGGCACCGCCTAAGAATGATAATAGTAATAGTGTTTTCTCTTTAGTTCTCCATTTGCCAGATTTGGCTTTCTTTTTATCCACGCCATAGGCGATAAATGTAATAAGAGAAAGAAGAACTAAATAAGCAGCATACGCTATAATTACAATTTGTTTTGTGGTCATAAGTTTCACCAGTGCATTAAGTTTTTACCGATTTCTTTCTTGTTATTAATATCGGCTTCAAAACATCTATAAATATCACCAACATTATTAATCTTATTTTCTGATAAGACCATAATGGATAAAGCTTCTTGTACTTTCTTATCGTTTAACGCTTCAGCGACGTGTTCGAAGTCTTGCTTTGTACTTCTTGTAACGCCTTTAAGCGATAAGCCTTTTTCTAGCACTAATCTGGTATTAATAGGAGACTTCTCTTCATTAACACCCATTAATATTAAATCAGCGCCTGGGATTGATAAATCAATCATGTTGTTAATCGCATCCGCGGAGAACTTGCCGCCCACTGCTTCGATAAGAGTGTCAAACTTTTCACCTTTATATTGTTCGAACTTCGCAGTTTTCGCATTCTTAAAAGATTCTAATTTATGGTCATCAATACCAAAGACTGTTAAATCTAAATCAGGATGATCATATCTAAGCATGATATAAACGATATAGGCCATAATGCCATCACCAAATAACGCTAATTTTTCGACTTCATTAAAATCAATTCTACGTAATGCCGCAGTCGCAACACTTAATAATTCAGAGAAAACCGCAATACTTGGAGCAATGGATTCATCATACTTAACAAGTAAATCCGGGCTACATGTGTAGTAGTTTCTTAAAAAACCATCCGCTGTGGAACTTCTAAAAACCGCTTTAGGATAATAGTTATCACCTAAGTCTTTTCTATGACATCTACGGTTGGAATTATCACTATAGAATTTATCATCGAATGAGTTAGGCACTAAGATGACTTTGTCGCCTTTCTTATATGTACCAGTTGGATCTTTAACAACTTCACCAACCGCTTCATGGATTGGGGCTAATGGATATTTATGGTTTAAAACGTTGATATCACGGTTACCTAAAAAGTAACGGATATCCGCTTTACAGATGGCCATCGTATCAACTTTGACTAAGACCTTATTGTCCATATCTTCCACAGTGTCGATGAACTTTTCAATGACACCAGGAGAGGTAACTTTATAAATATTGTTAAACATTAAAGGACAACCTCAGTCTTTCCAATCTTTAATAAGGCTTTAAGCATCATCAAATCATCAAAAGTGGTGATTTTAAAGTTTTGCGCGCTACCTTCCACTAAGTGGACGTCAATACCAAATGATAACACTAACTTCGCATCATCAGTGACATTAGGAATATCTTCTTTTAAAGCCTTTTCATGGGCATCTTTAATAATCTTGAATTTGAATGTTTGAGGAGTTTGTCCTTGATATAATTCGTTTCTATTTGGAATATCAGAAATAATTTCATTATCTTTACTTCTAATAATCGTATCGCTTGCCTTGATGACAGTATCAACCGCACCAAACTTCTTACAAACAGCAATATTATCGTTGATAATATTTTGACTAATTAATGGTCTGGCGGCATCGTGGATGACGATAATATCATCTGGAGAAGACACTAATTCTTCAACGGCTTTTAAACCGTTATAAACAGAGATTTGTCTAGAGTTACCACCCGCTACAACGCTTCTAACTTTACTTAAGTCATATTGCTTGCACCAAACTTTAACTTGGTCGATATATTGTTCGTTAGTAACAATCACAATCTTATCGACATCATCATTGATTTCAAAAGCTTCAATGGTGTGAATCATTAATGGCTTTCCATAAATTGGAAGGAATTGTTTTGGTTTATCAGCATTACCCATGCGAGTACCGCTTCCTGCGGCAAGAATAAGAGCAATATTCATATTGGATAACTCCTTTACTATCTATATTTTATGTTCTTTTAAGTAATCTTCATATCCCTGTTCTAAAGAAAGTCCAGAGTTGTAGTGGTGACCAACTTGTTTATCCGCTGGTGGGAACTTCATGTAATCACCGTAAAGGTTTCTTAAATATGTGTCATAGTCTTTAGGGACATAGGCTTCGATATCTTCAAATGGAACTTTGATGAATTCTCTAAAGATATTGGAGTCCATCGCCTCTCTTTTCATATTAAAACCAAAGAAGTTACCCGCCATAACGGAGTCTTCTAATGGGATTTTTCTTACTAACTTTTCAACGTGTTTATTACGCCAATGGGCAATATCGAAGACATAGAAAAGACCAGCAACGATATTAAGAACAATATCCTTGAAGAATGTTCTAGCGTGAACTTTTCTTCTAAGTGCTGGTAAATAACTTAAATATACTTGCCACCAGATGTGGTTGATTTTCTTTTTAAATGTTTCTCTTGGTTTGATTTCTTTTGAAAAGCCATCGATTGGGAAGATATCAATCCAAACACCATGATTAATACGATGTTGTTTATATGTGTTTTCAATAAAGGTAGTGGATGAATCTCTTAACTTACCATAGTTATAGATATAGCAAGGATCAGTTTTGAATGTTTGAATAAAATATGGTGTACCTTCAAACTCTGATTGAAGTTCAACGAACTTATCATAGTCTTTTCTTGGCATACCAACATCGATATCATCATCCCAAGGGATAAAGCCTTTGTGCCTAATAGCACCAAGAGTGGAACCGCCCACTAAGAAATATTGCAGATTGTGCTTTTCACAAACTTTTATGAAGTATTTCAAAATGTTTAATTGTTTTTCTTGTAAAGCATTCATAGCGATATAGAAAGAATAAACTTTAATTGCCTTTTTTGCAACGCAAAGAGAACTATTACTTCATCAAATAAGGCAACTTATTGACCTTTTTGAGATCAATTTCGTACTCTTCTTTTCCCTCTCTTGTAATAGAAACAATATGTTTATCATAGATAAATGACTTACATTGGTAGTCTTTACCTTTATATGTTTTTAATCCATTAAGTGGTAAGCCTGGTATTTCTCTAACTTTACCAACACTTAAACCCATACATTTAATCAAACTTTCTTTAGCACACCACAAATAGTAGAAGTCACTGTGCTCTTTAATCATCTTAGCTTCCGCTTCATTAAAGATTCTCACTAGTGAAGACATGTCTTTATTCTTAATTTCTTCAATGTCCACACCGATTTCCGCAGTGGAAACAACCATCAAAACATATTTACCAGAATGAGAAATATTAAAATATGGTCCATTAGCGAAATATGGTTTGCCGTTTTCATTTTTAAGTAACTCTTCCCTAGATAATTGATTCTTCAAATACGAAGAAAGTAGTGACCTAATTTGATCAATTTCATTCGCATATCTCAAAGCTTTTTCTTTTTGACCAACGGAAACATTTTCTAAAAGAAAACGGAAATGTTTCTTCCCTAAATCAGTATCAGCGACATATAGTTTGACTGTTTGCATACCTTTATTATATAGCCCAAAAGTTTGTAAGCAAGCAGTTACCCCTTTTTTCTTTTCTTAGAAAAGGGTAGACTAATTTCTATGAAAAAAAGAAATGTTGGTGTCTTACTTCCAGTATTCTCATTACCAGGCAACCATGGAATAGGTGACTTTTCTCACTATGCCTTTGAATTTATTGATTGGTTAAAGAATCATAAATATCATTACTGGCAAATCTTACCACTTAATCCAATTGGTCCCGCTAATTCACCATACATCACAGTATGCTCAGAAGCCTTTGATATTCGTTACATTTCTTTGGATAAATTAGTGGAACAAGGCTTACTTGATAATGTCCCTAAACATCATGCAGAAGCGGGTAGAGTTAACTATCAAGATGTTTTAACGTTTAAAGAAAAATACTTAAGACGTGCATATAAAAACTCTAAGATTTCACTCAAAAAGTTTGTTAAAGAAAACCCATGGGTGAACGAGTACGCTAAATATTTAGTTCTTAAGAACATCAATGATAATAAGGTATGGAATCAATGGATTATTAAGAAGATTCCAAGCTTTGCGGAAGATGAAATCAACTTCCACATTTGGTGCCAGTTCATTGCCTTAAATCAATGGAATGACATTAAGAAATACGCGAATAAGAATGGTGTAAAGATTATCGCTGATTGCCCATTCTATGTTGGCCTCGATAGTGTGGATTGTTATTTAAATAAAGATGAGTTCATGATGGATGAACACTATAACCCAACAGTTGTTTCTGGCTGCCCTCCTGATGCCTTCTCTGATGACGGTCAATTATGGGGAACACCAATCTATAACTTTGAAAAGATGAAAGAGAATAACTATAAGTTCTTAATTAATCGTATTGCTTGTTTAGCCAGTCGAGCGGACATTCTCCGTTTAGATCATTTCCGCGCTTTTGACACATATTGTGTCATCCCAGCGGGAGATGAAAACGCTAGACGTGGGGAATGGAAGATTGGCCCTCGTAATGATTTCTTTGATAATTTATTTAATCAATATCCTAATATTAAGATTATCGCGGAAGACCTTGGTCTCCTCTTCGATAGTGTTCATGAATTAAGAAACTTGAAGAAAATAAAAATATCATCCTTTATCCAGGTACTCATGATAACCAAACATTATATGGCTGGCTTAAATCCTTAGATAAAGAGCATAAAGATATATTAAGAAAAGAATATAAGGGCACTAAAGACCTATATGGTTCCTTGTTTAAAGATATATGGAATATGACAAGTCTTATCACAATTTTCCCTGTCCAAGACTTAATAAAATTAGATGATAAAGCAAGAATCAATCACCCTGGAACAGTGGGTCCACATAACTGGACATTCAAGTTTAAAAACATGAACTTCTTAGAAACTGTCAAATACGATAATTAGTTTGACAGTTTTTTTGTTTTGTATCTTTTGGCCCTGCGATTAATTTTTATCTAACTTTTGATATGCTATAATTTGAGCACTATGAAAAACAAACTAACTGCATTGGCGTTTATTTCTTTGTTGGCTTTAACTGCCTGCGGAACAAAGAAATATCAGCCTCAAGATTACATCCTTAGTATGAATTACAAGGATGATTTCCGCATTTTACAGCTAACAGACATCCATCTTTCTGATAAGGATGATCAACAAACACAGTTCAAGTTTATGGATTTGCTCTATAAGGACGCTAACAATCCTGATCTTGTCGTGGTCACTGGTGACTTATTCACCTTCGCAAGTAAAGGTACTGCGAAAAGCTTATTAAACTATCTCGATGGTAAAGGTATTCCATGGACCGTTTGTTTTGGTAACCATGATGAACAATGCTACTTCTCAGTAGACTGGTTAACCGAGACTCTTACCAAATTTGGTTCGAATTGTTTATTCAAAGATTTGCAAGATGACGCAGTCAATGGTAACTGCAACTTCGCCATTAACTTAATGAAAGATAACAAAGTCCATGACCAATTATTCATTATGGATAGTAACCGTTATAACTTCGACTTTAGCCAATTAGGTTATGACTGCTTCAAACAAGATCAAATTGATTGGTATGAAAGTGTTGTTAACTATACCAAGGAACAAAATGGTGGTGCAGTCGTTAATTCCTTAATGTTCTATCACATTCCATTACCAGAAGTTAATGCTGCTTGGGAAGAAGGTACAAAGATTTATGGCGAAAAAAGAGAAGCCTCTTGCCCACCAGATCATGATTATGGCTTCTTCAATAAAATTAAAGAATTAGGCTCCACAAAAGCGATGTTCTTTGGTCATGACCATATCAACAACTTCGAAGCTGATTATCAAGGTGTGAAGTTCTGCTATGGCATTAAATCTACTGACCGTATTTATCACGATGATGATATGATGGGTTGCCAAACAATCACCATTCATGATGACCATTCATTAACAATTGATAGATACTATCATACATATGCGGAGGTGAAGTAATATGAGTAAGAAATTCTCTTTGATTGCTTTAGCAATTATTGCCGTCCTCGGCTCCTTAATGGCTTTTGCCGCTTCCAACTTATTCTTTACTGACGTTCCATATTTTGGTCCACACATTATGGACACTGCGATATTCAGCAGTTTCACCGCTTTATTCTTTGGTGCATACTTTGTGATGGGTGTGATGTATATTGTCCGTTCTTATTTAAAACCAAACATTCGTAAAAGAATGAGCAAGACATACTTAAAAACCACTATGGTTTTAGCGGGTTTAGGTTTAATCTTTGCGATTCTCTCTGGTGTGATTACTTATAAAGGTAATTTATTAGCCCCATATCCATTCCCAGGATTTTTAATCCTCATGTTAGTGGGTCACGCTCTTGTTTTGGGTGGTGCAATCTTCGCCTACTTAAAACCTGTTAAGGCTTTACCAGAAGATACAGAACAATTCAAAGTTGGCGCTAAACACGTCTTTTTCACCATGGGTTGGTTCTTATTCACCGCTTTAGCGTTCAACCGTTTTGGTGCATTCTTAACCATGCCACTTTACGTGGAACTTAGAAACTTCCACCTTACATTCTTATTCTATTTATTCTTATTAGTGCCAATGGCCATCTTAGTCAAAAAGGTCTTTGATGTCTATGAACTCAAATTAAATAGATTTGTCTATGTGATCGTGGTGTTCGCTATTAACTTAGTGTTATTCATCGCCGTCGCGATTATTGGTATGAACGATACAACGTTCGTTTCATCCTTATCACCTGCTATGCCACTTGAAAGATTAGCCGCTAAGCCAGTGGAAATCATCATCCACTTCGCTTCTCAATTCGGCATCTTACTTGCTTGGTTAATTAGAGAAATCAAAGCGAAAAAAGCTAACTAATTCGTTTGTTTAAAATAGAAACAACTAAAACCGCAATTACGATTTTAGCAATATCAAAAGGTACATAAGGCACTACTGCAATAAGTAGTGCTTTTTGTATATCAAAATGTAAATATAACGCTAAGAATAAAGCGCCAATAAAATAACAAATAATTAAGGAAACTACACACGCGATAGACATTCTTAAGAATTGGTTCTTAATTGGTAATTTATTTAAGAAATATAAGATTGGAGTAATAACCACGAATGAGATTACAAAGCCAAATGTTGGAGTGACACCAGCATTAAAACCAGCGTAGACGGGGATGAATAAACCGATTAATAAATATAATCCAGTAATGATAATGCCATCGTAAAAAGTCGAAATAGTTAAACCAATGATAAAGACCATCAATAACTGTAATGAGACTTTAATATTATCCCCTAATGGGATGGAGAACATGCCAATCACACAGAGCATGGCGAGCATGATGGCGTTTTTTGTAATGCGCTTAATAGTGTTCGTGTTTTTCATAACCCGAACTATTATAGAACAAATTTAAAATTGGTGAAGATTTTATATTCAGTTTTTTGATGTTTTGTTATAATAAGGGTTAGGTATGGCAGTTCGTTATCTAATCCTTAAGCACGTTTCGCTAGGATATGGAATTTTACTTAAAAGAGAACCAAACGACATCGGGCGTGTCTTTTTTGCTGACGATAGAAATGTGAAAAACATTGTTTT
>CACWSI010000004.1 GCA_902763555.1 uncultured Erysipelotrichaceae bacterium
CTCTAATCCTAAATACAATATGCAAAAGCCAGGCTATAGAGCCAAGATCGTTATTGGTAAAGATACAAGACGTTCTTCCTATATGCTTGAATACGCTGTCGCTGCAGGTGCAGCATCCTCAGGTGCGGATGTTGAATTATTACACGTTACAACCACTCCATCAGTCTCTTATATCGTTAGACAAGATTGCTTCGACTGTGGTGTGATGATTACTGCTTCTCATAACCCATTCTATGATAATGGTATTAAAGTCATTAATGGTAATGGTGAAAAGTTAGAAGATGCAGTGGCCTATTTAGCAGAAGCTTATTTAGATGGTGACTTTAAGACATTAGGTTTAGAAGGTGAAAATGATTTACCATTTGCTAAACGTAGTGATATCGGCACAATTAATGACTACTCCAGCGGTAGAAATAGGTATATTGGTTATCTCATCTCTTTAGCGAAGCATTCTATGAAATCACTTAAGGTAGGTATTGATGCCGCGAATGGTGCGTCATGGATGATTGCTAAGAGTGTTTTTGAAGCACTAGGTGCCCAAGTCTATATCATCAATAACCATCCAGATGGTTTAAATATTAACTTCAATGCTGGTAGTACACACATTGAAAACTTCTGTAAATACGTTAAAGACAATAAGTTAGATGTTGGCTTTGCCTTCGATGGTGACGCTGATAGATGTATCGCTGTTGATGAAAACGGTAAAGAAGTTGATGGTGATAAGATCATGTACTTATTAGCCTGTAAGTTACAAAATGAAGGTTCTTTAGATAAGAACACCGTAGTGGCCACAATTATGTCCAACAGTGGTCTTGCTAAAGCCTTAAAACAAATTGGTGTTAACTTAGAAAGAACCCAAGTTGGTGATAGATTCGTCTTTGAAAGAATGGTCAACGAAGGCTATGTCTTAGGTGGCGAACAATCTGGTCATATCATCATTAAGAAATACGCGACTACTGGTGATGGTGTTTTAACAGCCATCATGGTGGCAGAAGAAATGCTTGAAAGAAAAGAAGCATTATCTAAACTTGTCGCCCCAGTTAAAGTGTTACCACAAAAACTTAAAAATGTCAGAGTTACCGATAAAGCCGCGACTGTGGAAGATGAAGTCGTTAAAGCAAAATTTGACGAAGTCAATAAAGAAATCGGTGATAATGGTAGAGCCTTATTAAGACAATCTGGCACTGAACCAGTTGTCCGTATCATGGTGGAACTTGGTTCTCTCGCGGAATGCGATAAATATATCGACGCGATTTATAACGTCATTAAGAAGAGAGGTTATGTCATCGATGAATAAGAAAGCTGTCTTAACTAAAGATCTCTTCGATTGTAGTAGTGATTTCCTTAGAGAATATTTTGATGACTCAACATATCCTTGGGAATTACTTCCTCAAATTAAAGAAATTATTAAAAAAGTCTTAGAACAAGGTTTACCAGGTTATACCTTACTTAAAGAAGGTGTCCTAGTGGGTGAAAATGTTAGTATTGCACCTACCGCGACAATCATTCCTCCAGCGATTATTGGTAATAATACAGAAATTAGACCAGGCGCTTATTTAAGAGGTAATGTCATCGTTGGTGATAACTGTGTCTTAGGTAATTCTTGTGAATTTAAAAACTGTATCCTTTTATACCACGTCCAGGTCCCACATTATAGCTATGTTGGTGATAGTGTGCTTGGTAACTACGCTCATATGGGCGCGGGTAGTATCTGCTCTAACTTAAAGAGTGATGGTAAGAATATCGTTATCCATGGTGATAAGGATTATGAAACAGGATTAAGAAAAATAGGCGCTATTCTCGGTGACTATGCTGATATTGGCTGCCAATCCGTTCTTAACCCAGGTACAGTCATTGGTCAACACTCTCAAATCTATCCATTATCAATGGTGAGAGGTGTTGTCCCAGAAAATAGTATTTATAAAGCAAAAGATAATATCGTCGTAAAGGAGAAAAGATAATTATGAAAGTCGTCGTTGGCACTAACGAAGAAATCAGTAAATTAATCGCTGAAGAATTTATCAAACAAGTGCAAGCTAAACCAAACAGTGTTTTAGGCTTAGCGACAGGTACATCCCCAATTGAAGTGTACGCTAATATGATTAAGGCCAATAAAGAAGGTCGTGTATCTTTTAAAGATGTCGCGACATTCAACCTTGATGAATACATCGGTTTAGAAGGAACACATGATCAATCATATCGTTACTTCATGAACAAATACTTATTCGATGGCTTAGATATCGATAAAGCGCGTACACACGTGCTTAAAGGTGTCGGTGATTATTTAGCCTACGCTAATCAATACGACGCTCTAATCGCCTCTTTTGGTGGCATTGACCTTCAAATCTTAGGTATTGGTAGTGATGGTCATATCGCTTTCAATGAACCAGGTACTCCATTTGATTCTTTAACCCATGTCGCGGAATTAACAGAACAAACAATCAAAGATAACTCAAGATTATTCAATGATATCTCTGAAGTTCCTACTAAAGCGGTCACTATGGGCTTAAAGAGCATTATGAACGCAAGAAAGATTGTCTTAATCGCTACTGGTAAAAACAAAGCACAAGCTATCTATAACTTACTAAAAGGTCCAATGACTGAAGAAGTTCCATGCTCCATCCTTCAAAAACACCCAGATTGCACAATCTATGTTGATGAAGATGCATATAGCTTAGTTAAGTAATTATTGCTAAAAATAAAAAAGTGGGCTCACGTTATGCGTGAACCCATTTTTATTATGAAATTAACTAGAATGATTTCTTAAGAATTCGCTTCGCTTCTTCTTGCGAAAAAGTTCTTCCTTCTTTAATATCTTTATAGCCTTTTTCTAATTCTTCATTTAATTGTTCTGGTGTTAAATCTTCAATATAGATTGGTTTATTATTTTTATCTTTATTTTTCATAAGGCTGCCTCTTTGCTATTAACGATATATTTATAACTTGTTTGTATCATTTGTGTCAACAAAGTATTTATTTTTATTTTCAAATATAGTAATCTTTTCTTAGAGAAAATTTATGGAATACAAAATTAAAGAAGATTTAGAAAATATCAGAAAGTTCTATGGACTAACTCAAAGTGAATTAGCGGAAGAACTGGGTGTTGAAAGAGTGCGTCTAGCAAGAACTGAAATAGGGGAAACCGCTCCTAGAAAAGAACTATTAGACTTAGTCTATAATTATGCCTTTTCTCGTGGGCTACAATTAAATTTACAAAAAGAAATGTTCTATAAAGAAGAAACGGAAAAAGGACACATACTTTTAACTCATTCTTCTAAAAAAGGCATCGAAGGTAAGATATCCACTAAATACGGTAGAGAAAGAAATGATTTTGGCTATGGCTTTTATTGTGGTTCTTCTTATGAAAAAGCTGCAGCCTTTACATGCCAATACCCTGATTCTTGTGTTTATTTTATCGATTTTAATCCCAAAGGCTTAAAGCGTGTTGAATTTGGCGTTGATCAAGAATGGATGCTTGCTATTGCGTATTTTAGAGGATCATTAAATGAATACGCTGATAATAAATTTATACAGTCAATTGTTAATAAAGTAAAAGAAGCTGATTATATTATTGCGCCTATCGCCGATAATCGTATGTTTCAAATCATTGATTCTTTCATCGATGGTGAAATAACAGATGAGCAATGTAAGCACTGCCTAGCGGCCACTAATCTAGGCATGCAATATGTCTTTATTACCGATAAAGCCGTCAGTCGTTTAACAGTTTTGGAAAGATGTTTTGTGTCTTCTAAAGAAAAAGAATATCTCACTAATGAAGCAATTGAATTTCAAAAACAAGGCCAGGACAAAAGTAAACTTGCTAGGATCCAGTATAAGAACCAAGGTAAATACATTGAGGAGCTTTTAAAATGAAAAAGATAGATCATGATGGCTTACTTTTATGTAAAATCCAAGGCGCTATATTTGAAAACTCTTTAAAGAAAACTAATACTAGTTCCGAAATCTTTATCCGTCGTTTTATGTTTTCTGATATTGCTAAAGAATTTGATTCAAAAGCCTATCTAGATGGTTCAATCACTAAAGATGAAGTATTCGAATTAATCGAGGATGAATATGGAGAATCTAGTTATGGAAAAAACAAATATAGTGAGCAAGTCCTACATTGGATAGGCTACCTATACCGTTATTTTTCTTATACTTATGAGCTTACGTCAAAACAAGTCTATCGTTATGTTAAGCCAAAAGAGTTAAATGGTCTTTATCTTGCGTATCATTCGCTTGATTGTGCTCAAGCTATTGAACGTATCCTAGAGGCCAAAAACATCTCTTTTGATATTGATGAGCAAAACAAAAGATTATTACAAATCATTAAAGAAACTAGATATGGCAAAGAAATAACTATGAATTCAGTCTTTGATGATAATAAGCCGTTTAATTCAAAATCCAACGATGTATTACGTGAACCACAAGAAATCCTTACTTTTGATTATAAATATAAAGGCAAGAATGTTGGACAAATAGATATCAAAAAAATGAATACCACTTTAGGATTCAAAATTACTATTTATGGTGATTATTCTAAAAGAGGCATGGAATCCACTCTCTTAACAAAAGCGCTTGCATTAACTAAATCATTTAATGACATCAAGAAGATAACGACATCCGTTAATAAAGATGAACAAGCAATGATAGAGGCTCTTAAGCGTTATGACTTTATTTATCAAGATGAAGATAATAAGAAAATTTATTTTGAAAAGAAACTTAAAGCTACTAAATCTTAATTAGCTTATTACATTTAGAACATCTTAAGCCATTAGGCACAATAGAGAGTATGCCCCCACAGTCGGGGCATATTTTCTTTTCTATCGCTATTCTTAACTTCTTTTGGTATTCTCTTCTATCTTTAGTGATTTTCTTTATGCTTTCTAAATGCATCTCATCATTCACATAAGCTTCTTTATCCAAAAGTGTTTGATAGATTGATTCAATGACTTCTTCAGATAGTGGTTTATCACTAGTGATTAGATTGATTCTTTTTAAGATATCATTAGGGCCACAGACATTGAATAAATCTAATTCATCAACATTACTACGTACAAACACTACAAAGCAGTAGATAGGATAGTCTTTACCTAATGTTCTTTTAATGATTCTGATATGTGATTGATTTTGTTTAAGAGGGTTATGGAATGTTTCGGTTTTAATCCTGCCTTTATATGGGTATGTCTTTTTCCAATATGAATCGTCTTCTAAACCAGTAATACGACCAAAATGATTTTTAGTCTCAATAACAAAAATACCATTTTCTCTAATGAGAATATGGTCTATTTGATGGGAGACATTATTGTCCCCTAATAACACTAGATTATTGATTAAACGATGAAAGGAGGAATCCTTATCTAAAGTAAGGGATACCAGTTGTTCTCCTTCTTCTCCGCGTTTAAGTTTTCTAGTTGTTTTCTGCATTAAGAATAGGTGTTAATAATTTAAGAGTGTCTTCGTTTAATAAGTCATTCATTAAGTAAGCAAATGTATTCATGACCTCTTGTTCGTCTTTTAAACAAATCGCTGTGTAGTGGAGTTCTAAATAATCTTTATTTTTGATATTAGTAATGTACGCTCTAAACCAAGGATTATTATCATTGAAATGATTGATAAGATACAAAGTATCATATGTTCTTTCAGACACATCAAATGTTAAGAATAAATGAATTGTGCCCGCTTTATAGACAACAAATCTTAGATAGACAGAATTAGTAAAATATTTCTTCGCAGTAATTTGACTATGAACAGTTAAAGATTCCGCTGTTTCTTCATCGACTTGTAAACCGATTTTTTCACCATATTGTAATAGTTGTTCTTTTAAATTTAAAAGATTCATAATTTGTATCTCCTTCTTAGAGTGAAAATAGTATAACATATTTTCTTTGAATAATTAGACTATGTGTGTAAAATAAGTGGGTATGAAATTAAGTATCGTTGTTCCTTGCTATAACGAAAGTAAGGATATCGCTAAAAATAGCGAGATTATCAAAAACTATTTAGAATCTATTAAACAAGACTATGAATTAATCTTAGTCAATGATGGTAGTAAAGATAACACTAAGGAAGTAATTGAAGCTATCCCAGGTGTTAAGGCTTTATCATATGAACCAAACCGCGGTAAAGGTGGCGCGGTTAAATATGGTATAGAAAATGCTACTGGTGACTATGTCTTATTCATGGACGCTGATTTATCTACAGACTTAGAAGCTATTGATAAATTCATTAAGTTAGCCCCTAACTATGATATGGTCATTGGTAGTAGACACGCTAAAGATAGTGTTATTAAAAAGAAACAACCAGCCTTAAGAGTGTTTATTGGTTGGTGCTGCCGTAAACTTGTTAACATGAAGTTTCACTTCAAATATAAAGACACTCAATGTGGTTTTAAAGCCATGAGAACAGATATCGCTAAAAAGATCGTCTTCAAACAAGTCGTTAATAACTTCGCCTTTGATGTTGAATACTTATATATCGCTAAATTAAATAATTTATCCATTTACGAAATGGGTGTCATCTGGGCGGATGATCGTGGAAGTACTGTTTCACCATTAAAATCATCCATTAAGTTCTTTAAGGACTTATCATTTATTAAAAAACATAAAAAGACTTATCTATTTGATGAAGAAAAGTAAGAGCCAGTGGCTCTTTTATTTTCAAATAAATAGTATTAATCTACTTGCAAATGCACTCTAAATATAGTAAAATAAGGTGCAAATGAAAGAAAATACTAACTATTCAAAGATTCAAAAAATATTTAAAAACAATGGTGGCTTTATCACCAGAGCAGATATCGATTCCGCTGATATACCATCATGGTTTCTTTCTGACTTTGTAAAAAGAAATAACCTGATAAAAGTAGCGCCTGGTTTTTATACCTCTAACGATTTCCTAGTTGATGATCTGTTTGTTCTTCAAAAGAGATTTTCAAAATACATCTTTTCAGGAATGAGCGCTCTATATCTACATGGTCTTACCGATAAGATTCCTACTGAAATAGAAGTTACTGCACCTCAAAACTACAACCCATCTAGAAAGATAATTAGCAACCTCTCTATCCACAAAATATCTAGTGACGATAAATATCATCTTGGAATAGAAGAAGTAAAAACAATGTTTGGCAACATCGTTAAAGTATATGACGCAGAGCGCACCATATGTGATGTTATAAAATATCGTGATAGATACGATTCCGAAACCTTTGTTAAAGCGGTTAAGTCATATATTAAAAAAACAAATAACCAAATCAAACTCTTTAGGTATGCTAGAGAACTTGGGATAGAAAAGAAAGTTTATGAAGTAATGGAGGTCTTTACTGGCGCTTCTAACTTATAATCAAATCAATAAGCGAACTATCACTTAATAGATTAAACAAATCATCCTCGTTATTAATGACGAGGTTTTTTGTTCTCTCATAATAGTGGTTAATCACTCTATCAGTAGTGGTCTTAGCCTTCTTATAGTTATCTTCTTTAAGATTATCTAATTGTTCTTCAATTAAAGTAATCATGCATCTACGAAGCATAGCGATAAGAGAAGTCTCTAACCAACAATCAATGTCTTTACTAATACGTTTTAACTTGATATATAAATCTAAGCCATCTTCAGGTGTATGCCATAAGTCTGCGAAGATATAATCATATTTATTATTCTTACTAACATATTTAATCGCATCATCTTTGATGATAGTAATCTTATTTTTATTAATAAAATGTGGGAATAACAAATTATTAAATAAGTTAATGATGTTTTGATCTTTTTCAATAATAGTGATGTGCTTAACTTCATCTTTAAGTGCCATCATAAATGGTACATAGCCCATTCCTAGACCGAGCACTAAAACGTTACCGTGTCCCTTATTTACAAATGGTTTCATTGTTTCTATTTCATTTGGATTAAGTGACATCCAGATGTTGTTACCTTCACATAACGCTAAATAGGAGAAAGGCTTTTTAAAATAACCAATCGCACTGTATTCTTTATAATCTTTAGTGACACTTATCTCATCATAGGCAAATGTTTGATATGGCTCATATGTAATATTTCTTACAGAGTACTGTTTATATCTACCAGTGGCTTTAATAGTTTGAACATATTTATTGTTTAAATATTCTTTAGGCTCTAAACACTTAATACGTTTAACGCAGTATTCATCAGTGATACCAATAGTCTCTTCATCATTCTTATCAAAATTAAATTCATCATACATGATGTTAACGAAGGCCTCAGGTTCACTTAAACCTTGCTTAACATAACTATCTATCTTTTCAAGTGAAAAGAAGTCAGTATAACTATTAACTTCATTAAATAATTCCGCGACCCAAGTATTGATTTGGTTATTACGGATTACTTCATTGATTTTATTCTTAAGATTTTTATCGTTAGTAAATTTCATACCTTAATTCTAACTTAATTATTAAACAAATAGATGAAAAATCTATTGTTTTGGTATAATATCTTTACCATAACTGAGGAATCCATTTATGAAAAAGTTTTTTAGAGGTTTAATCATTACTTTAGTAGTCCTTATCATCTTACCAATTGCCCTTATCTTCATTTTCTTATTTGATACAGGAAAGATGAAAGTCACATATGATGATAACTTTTCAATGGAAAAATGGTCTCAAGCCTTAGTCGTGGATTCTCTTGATCACACTGTGGATCAAAAGAAAGCTTCATTCGTCGTCAGTGAAGCGGATATTAACAATATCTTATATTCCGGTATTAAGAATAATACGCAAATCCAAAAATATCTCACACAGTTTGCGATTGATATTCAAGAAGATGCTTATACATTAAATGTTTCTGGTAAGTTCTTCTTCTTTGAAACAAGAGCGAAGTTAGCCACTAAGTTAAGTAAAGGTAAAGTTGGTGATAAAGATGCCTTTATCTTAAGCGTTGATAAGATGTCTGTTGGTCGTTTAACACAACTTAAACCAATCGTCATGTTCTTCTTAAATCAATTCTTAACTAATGAGACATTAGATGCTTTAACCGCAAATCTTAAATTACATACTGATTTACAAAACTCTAGATTATATATCTACACTGAAGACTTAAGAGAAATGATTAATCAAGGCATCAATGGTGGCGCTGGTACATCTGAATTCTATTTTGCCTTTATTAATAATTTCTTAGATTTAAACTTAGTGAACATCGACTTCTATGGCGGTGATTCATTAAGCGTTGATATTAACTTAGAACCATTAACCGGCAATGATTATGACGCTAGTGTGGGTGCTAATGTCTATTATCCAATGCCATATGAAAATACCTTAACTAAACTCACCATCAATGGTGAAGAAAAGAAGTTATCTTTAGATGTTATTAAAGATGCTATCGCGGTCTTATTTAATAAAGGACTTATTACAAACGCTAACTTAAGTTCCCTTAGTAACTATTTATTCAATGGTTATAACGGTAGTAATGCTCCTGAATATAGCTTGACTGATATTGGCATTACTGTTAAAGAAGCATATCAAGGTTTCAACCTTGTGGAAGCTTCCTCTATTGATGATATGTTAAAGAACGCTGTTAGTAATTATGATGGCTATGTGACTGATATATCAACCACAAGCTTTGATATCGCTACTTTAAAAGAAAGTGAAATCAATCTCTTCTTAAAATCACAATCATGCTTTGGTATGAAATACTTCTTAAATAGAGAAGTGAGTGAAGGTAATCATAAAGTTAACTATATCGCTTTAGATAATGCTTATATGAATATATATGGCGATACCGCTATTATCTCTGTTGGCTTAAATATCAATGGCTTAGAAACATATGTCACCCTTAAGATGATCGTTGATAATAGTAACACCGATAGTAGTAAGTTAGTCTACAAAGTAGATAAAATCTATTTCGGTAAAGAAAGTGAAGGATTGTTCGTTAGTGATGACACTAAAGATGTCATCTTTGAAACATTAGCGGAATCCGTTAATCAATCTTCTTTCAAATTTGAAAGAGAAGGCAAAATGACTATCTCATTTGATGCCTTATTAACAACCGCGATTAACGCTATTGATACAAGTTCAGCAATCGGCTTAGCTTATAAAGAATTCTTACAAAATAATGCGACATTCTCTGTCGCCGTTGATGGTAACGCAGTAACTGATAACTCTTCAGTTAAAATCGTTGCGTCACGTAGCTAAATATTGGCGAATATATCGTGAATACAGTCTGTGATTTCATCGCAGACTTTTTCATATCTACCTGTATACCAAGGATCTTCTATTTCATAGATGCTAGGTGTGTATTTATTAATACGATAAATAATGCCTTTGTGGTTATCTAATTGTCTTAATAATGAATAATAGTTTTCATCATCCATACAAAAGATATAATCCGCTCCTTCATAATCTATTTGTCTAATGCGTTGCGCAGCATGAGGATACATAGGTACTCCTCTTCTATATAATTCTCTTTTCATTGGAGGATAGACATCGTTACCGATTTCTTCAGAGGATGTCGCTCTTATAAGGATATTAAATTCTTTGTCTCTACAAATTTCCTTTAAGTATTGTTTTGCAATAAAAGCCGCAGCAGGGCTACGGCATATTGAACCATGACAAACAAAGATAATGGTCTTCATAACTATTCTAATTCAACAGCGCCTGTATATAGTTGATAGTAGGCACCTTTCTCGGCAATCAAGGATTCGTGATTACCTCTTTCGATAATCTCACCTTTATCTAAAACAAGAATATAGTCAGCATTTTGAATAGTGCTTAATCTATGAGCAATAACAAATGTTGTTCGACCTTTCATTAATTGATCCATACCTTTTTGCACTAATCTTTCAGTACGAGTATCAATAGAAGATGTCGCTTCATCAAGAATCATAACAGGAGCATCAGCGATAGCCGCTCTTGCAATAGAGATTAATTGTCTTTGACCTTGTGATAAGTTAGAGCCATCACCTGAAAGCATAGTGTTGAAGCCTTGAGGCAATCTCATAATAAAGTCATAGGCATTAGCAATCTTCGCTGCTTCATAAACTTCTTCATCAGTCGCGTCTAATCTACCATATCTGATATTATCCATGACTGTACCAGTGAATAAGTTTACGTCTTGTAAAATCACGCCTAAAGAGTGACGTAAGTCGTCTTTTTTAATCTTATTGATATTTATGCCATCGTAACGGATTTTGCCGTCTGCAATGTCATAGAAACGATTAATTAAGTTAGTAATAGTGGTCTTACCTGCACCAGTGGCACCCACTAAAGCAATTTGTTGACCTGGGTGAGCGTAAACACTAACGTTCTTAAGAACAGTCTTCTTACCATCATAAGAGAAGTCGATATCGTCTATTACGATATCACCTTTAAGTTCAGTATAAGTAACTGTACCATCTGCTTTATGAGGATGTTTCCAAGCATAGTCTCTAGTTCTTTCACTAGTTTCTTCAAATGTACCATCTTCATGGTATTTGATATTCACTAATGTGACATAACCATCATCCGCTTCAACGACTTCATCTAATAAGTCAAAGCATCTTGATGCACCTGCAATACCCATAACCACGAACATAATTTGTTGTGAGAAGTTACTAACGTTTTGTGAGAACATTCTCGAATACATTAAGAATGGTACTAATAAAGTGGCATAGAAGACAGTGGCAGTGTCAATTCTAACCCAACCAGTAAGGGCTAAGTTATAACCTTTGTTGATATATAAGAGACAGCTTAAGATAGCCACAAAGACATAAACAAAGTTACCAATATTACCATTGATTGGCATCATGATATTACCAGCGATGTTTGCGGTTGTTGCGTTCTTGCATAACTCATCATTAACTACTTCAAACTCTTTGAAGCTTTCTTCTTCGTGAGTAAAGACCTTAATGACTTTTAAGCCAGTAATACTTTCTTCAATTGAACCTTCAACTTTTGATAAGCTCTTTTGTTGAGCGACGAAGAATTTGGAAGCGCGACCACCAATGAGCTTGGTGTTAACAAGCATTGCTAATGTGCCAACTAAGACAACAAGAGTCATCCAAACAGATAATGAAAGCATAACAAATAAGCAGCCAATAACTGTTAAGCCAGTGGCAAACATATTTGGTAAGGACTGTGAAACAAACTGTCTAATGGTATCAATATCGTTAGTGTATAACGACATAATCGCACCGTTTTGGTGTGTATCAAAATATTTTACAGGAAGTTTCTGCATATGAGAGAACATCTTGATACGGAATAAGTTGAGATATTTTTGTGTTACAATCGCCATTGTTCTAGTCCATGTCCATGAACAAAGAACACCAACTAAATAGATACCGCCCAAAACAAACATCAAAGTTGGAATATTAGCAGGAATAGTTGCGAAGTTAAGTAAGTTAACGTCTACAAATTCAGTAAAGGCATTTCTACCTTGTTTAATTGATTCAGTGATAACACTGGTGATAAGACTAGCGAAAACACCACCAGATAAGTTAACGACAATCGAAAGGATTAAGGCAATTAATGAAATAATGATTTCAAGTTTGAAATTATGCCATAAGGATTTAATTAATCTTTTAGCTGTGCCTTTTTTAGGTTTAGCGTATTGTTTAATCTTTAATGGTGGCATACTAATTACCTCCTTTCTGCGTTTGTGATTGATAAACTTCTTGGTAAATAGTGTTGTGCTTCAAAAGTTCACTATGTGTTCCAATAGCGTTAATTTCACCGTTATCTAAAACAATGATTTGATCAGCTTCTTCTATAGAAGAGATACGTTGAGCAATGACAATCTTTGTCATTTCAGATAAATCTTCTTTTAAAGATTTTCTAATCATTCTATCTGTTTTAGTATCAACGGCAGAGGTGGAGTCATCTAAGATTAAAATCTTAGGCTTCTTTAAAATCGCTCTAGCGATACATAATCTTTGTTTTTGACCACCAGAGAAGTTAGCGCCGCCTTGTTCAACGACTCTATCTAACCTGTCTGGGAAGTTATCAACATGAGCAATATCTAAAGCCTTGATGATTTCTTCATCAGTGGCTTCTTTATTTCCCCATTTCATATTGCTTCTGACATTACCAGAGAATAAGTAGTTCTTTTGAAGAACAACTGCAACGGAATCTCTAAGTGTTTTTAAATCATAGTCTCTAACATCATGGCCAGCGACAAGCACTTTACCTTCAGTAACATCATACAAACGAGAGATAAGATTCACTAAAGAACTCTTACCTGAACCAGTGGAACCGATAATACCGATGAATTGACCAGACTTAATATTGATATTTAAGTTGCTGACCGCATAGCGTTCAGCTTCTTTCTTGTATTTAAAGGAAACGTTTTCAAAGATGATAGAACCATCTTTTATCTCATAAATTGGATTTTCTGGATTAACGATTGTGGATTCTTCATTAAGAACCTCATAGATACGTTTAATTGATTCAAGAGACATGACCAACATTGTGACAATCATAGAAATCATCATGATGGACATTAAGATTTGAATGCCGTATGTCAATAATGCGGACATGGTTTCAGGCGCAAATGAACCCCAAATAGGGTCACCGTTTGCATCTAATGTTCCTGGTGCCATTTCAAGAATAATGTAAGTAGAGAAGAACATGGTCAAAAGATAGACCACGTGTATTGATGTATTCATTAATGGAGTCATTAAAGCAACGATCTTTTCCGCTTTAATAAAGTCTTTACTTAAGTTACTAGAAGCAGTGGAGAATTTGTTATCTTCATAGTCTTCTCTAACAAATGTTTTAACCACTCTCATACCTGCAACGTTTTCTTGCACAGATTCATTTAAAGCATCATATCTCTTAAACACTCTTCTAAAGATGCCCATTGCACGTCTAGCGAGTAAGAAGAAGATAAGACCAATAACTGGAATAGCGACAACGAATATTAAAGCAATCGCACCACCAGTGACAAATGCCATAATCGCGGAGAATATAAGCATTAATGGTGCTCTGACAACAATTCTAATCGCCATTGCAAATGAGTTTTGTGTATTCGTGACGTCTGTAGTCATTCTAGTCACTAAACTAGAAGCATGGAAGTGATCAATATTCTCAAAAGAGAATGATTCAACTTTAGCATATAAATCTTTTCTTAAGTTTTTGGCAAAACCAGAAGAAGCATATGAGGCATATCTACCACCGAGAATACCACAGGCAATAGAGATGATTGTTAATGAAAGCATGATAATGAAGTAAGGAAGTATATCCGCAAAGGTGATATCCAAAACACCAGCGGGATCCGGCTTCATTTCTTTAATAAACAGCTGCATAACGAAAGGCAAAGCACATTCAACCGCCGCTTCACCAATCATAAATAAAGGAGTGATAATTGCGTAGATTTTATACTCTCTAACACTTTTGAAGACTTTTTTAATCATCTCAAACATATCTTTTCCTCCTTTTCTATGTATGCTAGAAAATTGTAAAGTTCGATAACGAACTTGTCAATTGAAAAGCAACAATGACTATCAAAGTTGGCGGAAACTCATACAAAAGTTGTATAATATAGGGGCTATGAAAAAGAATTATGATTATTTAATTGTTGGCGCTGGTTTATTCGGCGCGGTGGCCGCTCATGAATTAAACAAACGCGGCTATAAAGTTTTAGTGGTGGAAAAACGTAATAACATCGCTGGAAACATCTACACAGAAGAAATCGAAGGTATCCAAGTTCATAAATATGGACCACATATCTTCCATACCTCCAAAAAAGAAATCTGGGACTATGTTAATCAATTTGGCAAGTTTAACGATTTCATCAACATGCCTTTAGCCTATTACAAAGGCAAGTACTATAACATGCCATTCAACATGAACACATTCCATCAAATTTTTGGAGTGGATAAACCAGAAGAAGCTAAGGCGTGTATTGAAAAAGAGATAGAAGCCGCGAATATCAAGGAGCCAAAAAACCTTGAAGAAAAAGCTATCTCAATGGTGGGTACAACTATCTATGAAATGCTCATCAAAGGCTATACCCAAAAACAATGGGGTAGACCATGTAATGAATTACCACCTTTCATCATCACTCGTTTACCAGTGAGATATGAATATAACAACAACTACTTCAATGATATTTATCAAGGCATCCCAATTGGTGGATACACCAAATGGATTGCTAATATGCTTAAAGGTATTGAAGTGAGATTAGGTGTCGATTATTTAGAACATAAAGATGAATTAAACGCTCTCGCAGATGAAATCATCTATACTGGTGAAATTGATAAGTTCTTTGACTATAAGTTAGGCGCTCTTGAATGGAGATCACTTAGATTCGAAGAAGAAATCATTGATAAACCTGATTACCAAGGCAATGCTGTTGTTAATTATACAGAATATGAAGTGCCATATACCCGTATTGCTGAACATCAATACTTTGAACCAGGACAAAAGCACAATAAGACAGTCATTACAAAAGAATACTCTAAGACTTGGACTTTAGGGGACGAAGCATATTATCCACTTAATAACGAGAAGAATAGTGTGCTATACTTAAAATATCAAGAATTAGCCAAACAAAATCCACATATTCACTTTGGTGGTCGTTTAGGTACCTATTCTTATTACAACATGGACGTCGTAGTAGAGAAGGCGCTTCAATTAGTAGAGAGCCTTCTTAACTAAGTAACTTGCATAAATATTCAACTTTACTATAATGTTGTAAGGCCAAAGGGCCGGGTTTAATAACGAATTATGAAATACATTACATTTACAATTCCTTGCTACAACTCACAAGACTACATGCGCCACTGCATCGATAATCTCGTTGCCGCTGGTGAAGATGTTGAGGTCATCATCGTCAATGACGGTAGTAAAGATGACACTGGAAAAATCGCTGACGAATATGAAAAGAAATACCCAACAATCGTGAAAGCTATTCAAAAAGAGAATGGTGGTCATGGATCAGGGGTTATGGCAGGTATCCATAACGCTAATGGTATGTTCTTTAAGGTTGTCGATAGTGACGACTGGGTTGAAACCAAAGATGTTTTAGACATGCTTGAATTAATCAAACGTCACGAAGCAGAAAACGCTAATGTCGACTTATACATCACTAACTATGTTTATGAACATGCTGCTGACAATTCACAATATGTTATGCATTATCGTAAATGCTTACCAGCAGAACAAATCATTGCTTGGGAAGATATGAAGCGTGTGAAGTTAGAAACAGTCTTCTTAATGCACTCATTACTATATAGAACTAGTAAGTTAAGAGAATCCAAGATGGAACTTCCTAACCATACCTTCTATGTTGATGACATCTATGCCTATCAACCATTACCATTTATGAAGAAGATCTTCTATCACGATATTGATTTATATCATTACTTCATCGGTCGAGCGGATCAATCCGTTAACTATGGCACAATGTGTAAGAGATATGAACAACAAATGAGAGTATTCAAAATCATGTTCACAGCCTATAAGTATGATGAAATCATCAAACAACCAAAACACTTAAAGAAATATATGTTCAAATGGTTAATGACAATATGTGGCATTACCATTATGACCATTGTTGGCACTAAAGAAGATAAAAAGAAACGTTGGAAAGTGTTCCATGAATACTTTGATGAACTTAAAGGACTCGATAAGAAACTCTATAACAAGATTAGACATCGTTCCTTAGCGTGCTTTGCCTTCAACTTACCAGGTTATGGTTTAAAGTCATTCGCTAGTAAGAATGGTTATAAAGTCTTCCAAAAGAGATTAAAACTTGGATAATAACAAAGACCTCTCAAATGAGAGGTTTTTTGTTGCAACTTTAAAATATTATTTTAAAATATATGTTATCTAAAGGGAGTTATTCTATGAAAGAAAAATACGCAAGAATTATCGCCGCTGTTATCTTAATTGTCATGGGCATCATCATCGCTGTTGTTGGCGCTGGTGCTCTTGATTTATATTTTGGTATCGGCTGCTTAGTCGCTGGTGGTGTTTTAGTGATTTTAAATATCATTAGCCTTGCAAAATCAAAACAAATCACATTTGGTCAATTATTCTTAAGTACCGCTTTAATTGTTCTAGGCGTTTGCTTTATCTGGACTCATTATGTATCATTCACAATGTTAATTAACTTAATTGTCTTATTGATACTTGGTTTAGGCATTGCTTTATTCGCCTATGGTTTATTCACAGTCATCTTAAGCAAGAAAGTCGCTATTGGTGTTGTGGAAATGGTTTTAGGTATTGTGGTTATTGTCTTCACAATCCTTTACTTAAATATTTCTGATTTCCAAAAAGCCTTCTGGATTGTCACTGGTATCGCTATTGCGGCATATGGCGTTCTTGAACTTATTAGTGTTCTTGCAAATAAGAAACTCAAATAATAAGCAAAACATCAAAAAAGTAACAAAGAATCACATAAAATGTGGTTCTTTTTATTAACGTGCGTATAATTGGTTGCGTTGGTTTACATCATTCCGCAACTTAAAAGCGACGTAAAAACAACCACAAATTGGTGGTGTGTAAACCACGCTATTTCCTACAATATGCGAGAAATCATTCAAGGAGGGTTTATTTATGACCATAGGTGAAAAACTACAACAATTGAGAAAAGATAGTAACTATACTCAAGAAGAACTAGCGGACATTATGAATGTGTCTCGTCAATCAATTTCTAAATGGGAAAGTGATGTAGCATTCCCAGAAACAGAAAAGCTCATTACATTATCAAAACTATATCAATGTTCTATTGATTATTTATTAAATGAAGATAGTGATGAAAAAGTTAAAAGTCGTGGACGTGGTAAATCGTTTAATACAAAGAAGTTACCACTTATCGTTATGACTCTAGGCTTCTTCTTATTTACATATTTTGCCTATGGCTTTGTTTGGTATGGTATTCCTATTGGAAGTGGCCTAATCGATTACGTTTATTTAAATACATACCAATTATTATTCTCAGGCGCTTTTGGCTATGAATCTTGGGCGGGAATATTTGCCGCTGTATTTTATTTCTCTTTTGGTTTTATTCCACAAGTTGTCGCTATAACTTATATCTTCCTAGATTGGAAGGGCTTAGGAACAATTTTAAAGATCTCCAATATCCTTTATTTCCTTGCTGCTACGCTTAATCTATCAATGTGTTTCCAAGATGGATTCAATGGCGCTGCGCCAGGTGTGTTATGCGGCTTCTCTTTCATACTCTGCATTCTCCAATTTGCGGTCCCAACAATCAGAAAGACTCGTTAATCTCTTTAATAACAGGTATATCCACTTTGATTTCTTTACGGTCATAAGTGATGAAACCATTCATCTCTTCTTCAACATCACTTAGTTGAGTATAGATGAAACCAGACATACCTTTATTCTTACAAGGTTTAATCTCTTCGTTAATAAATCTTATATATTCTTTTTGGAAGTCTTCTTTATTGTTAAAAAGTAAGTAAATGAAGCCTTCCTTTTTCTTTGCTTCTTTTAAACGCTTATCAAGGATATAAGCGCCACATTCGGAACAGACATATGCTCTTCCTTTGAGTTTGAATCTATTAGGTACTTTAACTTTCCATTTATAAATATGCATTGATTTAACATCGCTACTACCTTGGTCATGCCATCCTGATGCATGGTCATAGATTCTAGTAGGATCAATAAGTTTAAGTTCTTGATATATTTCTTTAGCGTCAAACTGTCCCCAACCCTCATTAAAGATGGTCCAGTAAACAATGCATGGACAGTTATAAAGTAAGTCGATAGTTTCCTTAAATTCATTAAGCGCTTCTCTTCTTCCTTCTTCATTTTCTCTAAAGAATTTTTTATATCTATGGTCATTAATTTTATATCTCACGAATAGGGGAACTTGGTTAAGCCAGAAATCATATTTTGTGCAGCCATTTACAAAGTCTTGCCACACTAATAAACCAAGTCTATCGCAGTGGTAATACCACCTCATAGATTCGATCTTAATATGCTTTCTAGAAACGTTAAATCCAAGTGACTTAATGAGGTTAATATCATTTATGTAATCTTCATCGCTATTAGGCGTTAATAAGCCGTCTTGATAATAGCCTTGATCAAGAACGCCTTTCATAAAATAAGGTTTGTTATTTAAGGCGATAACTGTTTTACCTTTTTCATTTTTCATTAACGAAATTTTTCTCATTGCAAAATAAGAAGAAACTTCATCAACATCATTTGAAATAACAAATTCATAAAGGTATGGATCTTCAGGTGACCAAAGTCTCATATCTTTAATAGAAATAATGTTCTCTTTATCCGCTTCAATTTCGTAAATTTGATTTTTTAAATTGAGTTTTGCAGACTTATTGGAACTTTTGAAGCTTATTTTAGCGACTTTTTGATCAATATCTGGCGTTATCTTAATTGATTCAATATAACCGGTCTTAACGCTCTCTAACCACACTGGCATATAGATACCAGATTGAGGTTTATACCAGATACCTTCAGGCTTCAAAGCTTGCTTACCTGAGGAGTGATATGAGCTATTCGTGGTGTCCTGAACTCTAACAATAATCGTGGCGTTATCCCCATCCAAATATGGTTTGATGTCCATTTCAAAAGGCAGGAAACCACCAACATGTTTCATCACAAATTGGTCATTAACAAATACTTCTGCGATTTGGTCAACCGCTCCGAAGTGTAGTATAACTTTATCCTTAATAAATTCCTTAGGTAATTCGACATTTAATCTATAGAAAAGATAGTCATCTGGAAGGACAGTTTTATTAACGCCGCTCTTCTCTACTTCAGGAGAAAAAGGTACTAAGATTTGGCCATCAAATTTATTAGGAATTTTATCTTCTTTTCTAATGGCATATTCCCAATATCCATTAAGACAAATATAGGAATCTCTTTTAAACTGTGGACGAGGATATTCACTTAGTGGAATCATTGTTTCGTTCATTGATTTTCCTCTCCTTTCTAATCATTAAAATGACTGGAATAATCGCTAAGGCAAAGATGATACCGGTAGCGAAGAATAACCATCTATTAGGAGGATAGACTGTCACACCATATTCGTTTTGATATGGATTACCGCCTAAACGGCAAATAATCTCTGCTATAACCATAGGACCAATAATCATTGGAATTAAAACAGTAAAGATCATTCTGACACCTTGAAATAAACCAACTTCTTTGACTGGTGTGTAGTCTCTAACTTTAGCCCCTAATACTGCGGTACTAATTAAATAACCAGACATTAGGATAATGCCACCTATAATTAAACCGATTTGTGTGCCCATTCCTTGACCCGCTGGAATAGCAAATACTGTAATACCTCCAACTGCGCCAACAATAAGGGCAGGAATCATAATCTTATTCTTACCAATCTTGTCCATAAATAAACCAAAGATAACGGTAATCGCACTCGCAGTTAATAAAACAATGCCTAAGCTAATAGTGAAGTTAGTGTCAACAATACCTAAGACATTCTGAACATATAAGATGAAGTAAGGCATGAATACTTGTAAACCAATATTAAAGACCATAAAGGCAATAAGAGTGATATATAAAACTGGATTGGCTTTAATCACACTTGGTCTAAAACCATAAATAATATTCTTTAAATAAGGTTCTTCTTTATTAGGACTTGTGACATCCTTAGGCGCTAAGAAGATAGAAACAATACCAATTACTAAAGTAATACCACCAAAGATATAGAAGAATAAATCCCATCTCTTAGTGGCCCCATCTCCTACGTCAACAAATATACCTGCTACGACAATAACGGCAATTAACGCTAATAAAGGAAGAACAGATAAGACGCTTTCGACTTTACTTCTATTCTTTTCGGTCGTGTTATCAGTAACAAAAGCATTAAATGCCGCGTCATTCGCGGTACTACCAAAGAAAGTCATCACACAGTCCATGATGACAATTAAAGTACCGGCTAAAAAGACATTGTGCGCTACTAAAGTAATAGAAGAATGAGGATCCAAGAAAGCAAAAGCAATAATAGATATACCCCATAATATATAACCAGTGGATATTAATAGCTTTCTTTTACCCAATCTATCACTGACCGCACCCATTAAAAGAGTTGTTAATGTTGCTGCAGCGGCGCTACAAGCGGTCATCACGGGAATAAAACCATATTCACTAGTGCAGTCAAAAACATAGACATTGAAATAGTTGTTTTCAATAGCCCACGCTAATTGGCCAACAAAACCAGCTAATATAAACATTAGCCATCTTCTTAGACCTATTTTGTTTTCCATACCTAATCCTCCTTATTTGATTTCGGAAGGTATCTGATTTCTAACATTAACTATATGAACGTTTCCTTCACCGTACTTTTCTTTTGCGGCAAGTAAAACGTTATTTAAAACTTTATTTGGAACAAGGGCGATAACAGAGCCTGCAAAGCCTCCTCCATTAATTTTGACACCAGCTTCATTATTAGAGGCTTTCATAATTAATTCACAAGCTTCTAATGGTGAGCCTTCAATCTTATCGACATACATATTGTGCAATAAATCAGTGGATGATTCTCTTGATTCATTAATTAGTCTAATCAGTGTTTGGATATCATTATTGCTAATTGCCTCATATGCTTCTCTAACACGTCTATTTTCACCATAGAAATGTAGGGCTCTTTGATATGCAATTTCACCATATTTTGATATGCCGTCTTGCTTATTTTCGATAACTTTGGCTTCTTCAACGTCTCTTAAATATTCCTCGCCAAAATAGTGGGCAACTTTAAACATATCATCTGGAATTGCTTTATATAAATGGTCTAATCCTGCGTGACTACCACCTGAATTAACAATGACAAAAGAATAATCATTTAATTCAACGTTAAGTGATTTAACTACTGGATTATCGATATCTTTAAAATCGATATAAACTAGACCGCCATAAGCGACACCTATTTGATCTAATAAGCCACACATCTTGCCGTAATAATTACGTTCAGCGAATTGGCTAGCCTTACATAAGGTCATTAAAGGTACTTGTTCATCATTAAATAGTTTATTGATGGTTTGAGCCACTAATAATTCAAAAGCGGCGCTGCTAGATACACCCGCGCCACCAGGAATTTGGCTCTTCATATAAATATCAAAGCCACCATATTTATAAATTTCACTTAAATAAGCGACTATACCTCTAATTAATGCGGATGACTTGCCAATTTCTTCTTCATTCTTTTCTAAAGATGCTAAATCAATAGAAAAGCCACCAAAGCCTTCACTATAAACATTAACTAATAAGTCATTTCTAGCTTTAATTGCCGCGAATATTGATAAAGAACAAGTCGCTGCAATACATAAACCATGGTTATGGTCAGTGTGATTACCTAATACTTCAAAACGACCGCCACAGCTTAAATATAGTTCTGGTTCGACTTTATATGTTTCTAAAAACTTATTCTTGAGGTAGTTCTTCATTTTCTTTCACTTCTAGTTGGGCTCTTTTTCTTTGAGCAACTACTAATCTATAACTTAAGAAAGCACAAAGTGCTAATACTAAAATACCAATTATAATTTCTAACCACATTGGTAAGACTGGATGAATAATAACATTTGGATTATTACCATATTCTGGGTTAGCCCATGTTTGATAATAATCAACAATATTAGAGTTAGCGAATAACACTAAAATAGATCCCGCAATAAAACCAATAATGACGAAGAATGTTTCTTTACGACATTTCTTTAATAAGATATTCATGATTTTAGAAACTAAAACCACACCGATTAAACAGCCAACAGCGAAGCATCCTAAAACACCAAATAGGGCACCTGTGTGTGAGAAATCACCTTGTTTAATCATTTCACTAGCCCAGCCTTTAACGTTATCCACAAGTGGTCTATAGAATCCTAAGATTAAAAGAATCAAAGAACCAGATAAACCAGGAACAGTTAAAGCGACCGCGGCAACCGCACCAACAGGAATAAGTAATAAATATAACCACCAAGCAGGTTGAGGTAAGAATAAATCATTCACAGAGAAATGATTAAGTCCCGCAATGATATTTAAAACGCCTAGTGCAACAACAAATAGTGCACCTATTGCAATAAGTAAGCCATTTTTCTTAGTGATCTTTTCACCTTTAACTTCATCAGTAATGCCAGGGAAAGAACCAATTAAGAATCCAGCGAATACACATATTAAAACAAACATTAAATATTCAAAGGCATAAGAGAAGATGATAATACAGGCTACTACCGCAATAAGAATACCTAATAGGATTGGAATTAATACTTTAATAGCCCAGCCAAACTTCTTTCTAAAGTTATTAACTGCACCAATGATATCTTCATATACATGGAAGATGACCGCTATAGCGGCTCCTGAAACACCAGGAATCGCGGCTCCTGCACCGATGGCTAAACCAGCCACTAGTTTTCTAAACCATTCTTTGACTTTCATACCGTATCAATTATACGAGAGTTAGTTTATTTAGTAAATAAAGTGTCTTTTTCTATCATTGTGATATAATAACACCACGAGATTTATATGAAACTTATTGTAGGCTTAGGAAATCCAGGAAAGAAATATGACAAGACTCGTCATAATATGGGCTTTATGGCTATCGACCTTTTAGCGGATCAAGCAAAGATTGATATCGATAAAGAAGTTTTCCATTCCTTAATGGGTAGAGGCAAGATTTATGATGAAGATTGCATCCTCATTAAACCTCAAACATTTATGAACCTCTCTGGAACAGCGGTGCAAGAAGTTGTTCATTATTTCAAGATTGAAATCGATGACATCATCGTTGTTTTTGATGACATGGCTTTAGAACCAGGCAGAATTAGAATCAGAAAAGAAGGTTCTTCTGGTGGTCATAAGGGCATGCAAAACATTATTGATTGTTTATCAACCGACAAGATTAAAAGAATTCGTATTGGTATTGGTGAACCTGGTGAATGGGACACTGTTGACTATGTGTTATCTAAACCTCTTAAAGACGAACAACCTTTAATCGATGAAGCAATTGAAAACGCTGTTGGTGCATTAAAGGAGGCTCTTAAGTCTGATTTTGATCGGGCGATGAACAAATATAACTAATTAAGGAGGTATAAATTGAACCTTTTTAACAGGTTAAAATCTAATAGTGTTACCCCCCTCTTCCAAAGGAAATCGGGGCATTTTGTCGTTGATGATAATAATGGAATTGCCCTTTTAGTGGCCTCTTCCTATAAGAATAAAAAAGAACCAATCCTATTAATAACTTCTAATTTATATAAAGCGCAGCAAGTATATTCCGCGTTAGTCTCGTTCTTAGGTAAAGATGATGTTTTACTCTTCCCAAGTGATGAACTTATCAGAGCGGAAACAATTGCCCAGTCAAAAGAAATGGCAGCGCACCGCCTATTTGTCTTAAATGAAATCCTTCATAGAGATAATCCAATAGTGATCGCTAACTTAGCAAGCGCCACTCGTTATTTACCTTCACCAGAATTATTTAAAGAAAGAACATTCACTTTAAAGAAAGGTAAACATTATCAACTAGAGGATATTAGAAGAAAACTCATTAAAGATGGTTATGCCTTAGTTAATAAAGTTGACCAATCACTACAGTTTGCGATTCGTGGTGATGTTTTAGATATCTTCTCCGTTAATAATGATAATCCTGTGCGTATTGAATTCTTTGATGATGAAATCGAAAGTATGAGATATTTTGATCTCGCTAAACAGACATCTATCGGGATGCTTGATGAAGTCACTATCTTACCAGCGTCAGATATCTTATTTAATGATGAAGATTTAGCCAAAAGTGGTGATAAATTATACGCAAATATTGAGAAAGATAAAGAAGTCATTGGATTAACACTTTTTGAAAAATTACGCGACACGGCTGATGATTTGGCCTTTATTTTGAGTGAAGGACAAGTCGATGAAAAGCTTTATAAATACTATGGATTCTTAACTAAAGAGCATTATTCAATTTTTGATTACTGCAGGGACTTTAAAAATGTTTTTATCGACGCTAATGCGATTAAGAATTCTAATGATATGCTTCAAAGAGATTCTCATACATATTTAGATGAGTTATATGAAAACGGTAAAGCCTTATCAAGACTAGAAATCTATCAGGATATCAATCGTCTAGTAAATATGAATAACCATATTACAACTTCATCTTTGTTAGATTCTCCATCTTCCATTTCTTTCCCTGTTAAAGCGGTGCCATTCCAGGCTAGCAAAAAAGCAGATGCGATAAATATTATCTTTTCCTATTTAAAAGATGATTATCAAATCGTTTTAGCCCTAAATAACAAAGAACATATCCATCTTGCCCAACAGGTATTGGATTTTCAACACATTAAATACCAAGTGGTAAATGATTTTGAATTACCAAAAGAAGGTAAAGTTGGTATTTCTTTAATTAACTTATCAAGTGGTTTTGTACTAAGCGAAGAAAAGATTGTTTATTTAACAAGCGCTGAACTATTTAATGAAAAAGTTAGAACCGCAAGATTTGATAATAGATTTAAAGAAGCTACGATTCTTAGAAGTTATGAAGAATTAGAACCAGGTGACTATGTTGTCCATGAGTATCAAGGTATTGGTCAATTTATCGCTCTTCAAACTTTAGAAGTAAATGGCACTCATAAGGACTATTTAAAGATTGCTTATTGGGGTAATGAATTCTTATATGTTCCAGTAGTTCAATTCCAATTAGTGAGAAAGTATTTAGGCAAAGAAGGTGCCGCTCCTAGATTAAGCCATTTACATAGTAAAGACTGGGAAAACACTAAAAAGAAAGTCAAAGCAAGAGTTAACGATTTAGCGGAACGCCTTATGCAACTATATGTGGAAAGAAGTAAAGCTCAAGGCTTTGCCTTCCAACAAGATGATGAATTCCAACAAGAATTCGAAAATGAATTTGAATATCCATTAACTCGTGATCAAGAAAAAGCCTTAAATGATATTAAAAAGGATATGGAAAGCAGCGCTCCTATGGACCGCTTATTATGTGGTGATGTGGGCTTTGGTAAAACTGAAGTGGCCTTTAGAGCGGCCTTTAAAGCCATCCTTTCTGGTAAACAAGTTGCTATTTTATGTCCAACCACATTATTAGCGAGACAACACTACGAACTAGCGTGCAAACGTTTTGCTAACTTTGATGTTAATATCGCAGTCTTTTCTAGACTAGTAAAAGCCTCTCAACAAACTAAATATATGAAGCTTGTCGAAGAAGGAAAAGCCCACCTTATTATAGGCACGCATCGCTTACTTTCTAAAAATCTCCACTTCAATAACCTTGGTTTATTAATCGTTGATGAAGAACAACGTTTTGGTGTGGAGCAAAAGGAAAGAATCAAAGAAATTAAGAAAGATATTGATGTCTTAACTTTATCTGCCACACCTATTCCTAGAACACTTCAAATCAGTTTAATCGGTGTTAGAAGTATGTCTAAGATTGATACTCCTCCACAAGATAGAATGCCAATCCAAACATATGTCACTCCATTTAGATTAGATGTTGTTAAAGAACTAATTGAAAGAGAATTAGGAAGAAACGGACAAGTCTTCTTCTTACATAACAATATCGCCACTTTATATAACAGAGTATCAACATTACAAAAGCTCTTACCTAATGTGCATATTGGTGTAGCGCATGGCAAGATGGATAGAGAAGACATTGAAGATGTGATGATGCGTTTCTATGAAGGCGAAATTGATGTTTTAGTGTCCACATCCATTATTGAAAATGGTATTGATGTCCCTAACGCTAATATGATTATCGTTGAAGATAGTGAAAACTATGGTTTATCACAGTTATATCAAATCAAAGGTAGAGTGGGTCGTTCTTCTAGAATTGCCTATGCTTATTTAATGTACAGTGAATATAAAGTCTTAAATGAAAAAGCTCAAAAGAGATTAAAAGCTCTGCAAGACTTTACTGAACTCGGTAGTGGCTATAAAATTGCTCAGCGCGACTTAATGATTAGAGGCGCTGGCGACATCTTAGGTCCAGAACAAGCGGGATTTATTGATTCTATTGGTCTTGATATGTATATCAAGTTATTAAATGACGCTGTTAAGGAGAAGATGGAAGGTAAAGTTGAAGAAGAAGATGTTGAAATCAATCCAACTTTAGATATCGATGCCTATATTCCAAATAGCTATGCTAAAGAAGGCGATAAGATTGAACTTTATCAAGAAATCTTACACGCGCCAACTTTATTTGAATTAGAAACTATTAAAACAAAGACTAGAGATGTCTATGGTAGACTTCCTGAAGAAGTTGAATCATTATTTGCGAAACGCAGCATCGATTTATTAACCAAAGAAGCTCATGTTTTAAAACTTCAAGATAAAGCAAAGTTTGTGGAAATCAACTTAGGTGATGAATATATTAATATCAAAGGTATTGGTAATATTTTATTTGAAGCATTAATTCCATTTTTAGCGTTTGTTAAAATCAGTTATGCTAATAATGTCTTTAGAATCGTGCTTAATAAAGGTAAGAACTGGGTTTATGACCTAGAAAATATCCTTAAGAGTTTATTGGAAATACAGAATCATTTCGTAGTGAAGGAAATTAACTAATTATGCGTTTAGATGTCGTACTAAAATTATCAGGTTTAATTAAAAGAAGAACGGTCGCAAAAGAGCTTGCAGAACGTGGCCGAATTTTGATTAATGATCGAGTTGCAAAACCATCAAGCGAAGTCCGTGAAGGAGATCGTTTAGAACTACATTTAGGCAACCGTGTTTTAATCGTTGAGATTAACTTCATTGAAAGATTTAAAAAGGAATTTCCAACATATAAAGAGATCCTCACAACTAAGGTAAATAGCGATGCTTAATCTTAATAAAAATCAGAAATATTTATTAGCGTGTTCTCATGGTCCAGACTCAATGGCCCTTTTCTACATGCTTAAAGAAGAAGGTTATAATTTTGCAGTGGCTCATGTTAACTATCATCTCCGTGAAGAAAGCAATTTAGAGCAACAACAATTAGAAGAGTATTGCGCTAAAAGAAACGTCCAATTATTTGTTAAAGATGTTGATGAATATTTAGGCAATAATAACTTAGAAGAAAAGTGCAGAGTAATCCGTTACTCATTCTTTAAGGATTTAGCGAATCAATATAGCTTTGATGCAGTGTTAATCGCACACAATCAAGATGACCTCATTGAAACATACTTAATGCAAAAAAGGCGGCAAAACTTGGTTCAATTTTTCGGAATTAAAGAAAATCCTATCATTTTTGACGTAAAAATTATCCGTCCTTTGCTTAGCTATTCCAAACAAGAATTATTAATGTTTTGCGACTTAAATAAGGTCGAATATTCAATTGATAAGACTAACTTAGAAGATGTCTTTTTACGTAACAAAATCAGACATGAAGTAGTCGAGAAAATGGATAAAAACGATCGTCAAAAAATCTTAAAAGAAATCAATGAAGAAAATAAAAAGTTAGAAGCAATTAATGAAAAGATTTCAAGAATAACCACTAATAAATGTGAAGAATATAATAGGTTAACTGATGAAGAGTTCTTATACGCTCTTGTTAATAAAGGAAGAGAACTAAAACCAAACTTTACAATGAGTCGAAATCAAGGCTTAGAAATTAGAAAAATCTTCCTTTCTGATAAGGCTAATATCTCCGTTAATGTTGATGATTTGACCTTAGTGAAAAGCTATGATTCTTTCCAATTTGTGGATCAAAATAAAGAGGTAGATTTCTCTTATAAAATTGATGAGCCAACCATCCTTGATACTGAATTTTTTTATTTAGATTTTACAGGTGACACGAGCAACCGTAACGTGAGTAAAAATGACTATCCAATCACGGTTAGAAATGCTAAGCCAAATGACACTTATCTCATCAAAGGGTATGAGAAACAATTAAGAAGATTATTTATTGACTGGAAGGTTCCCGTTCCATTAAGAAAAAGATGGCCAGTCATCGTTAATAAAAACGGAACAATTATCTACGTTCCTAGATATCAAAAAGACTTTAAAAAAGAAGATAACTGCAATTTTTATGTGAAGTAAACCCCATTAGGAGCATTTTTCTTTATAAAATAAAAGAAATATTGTTATAATTAATCAATCGCGTAAATATTGAGGAGGTAAAAAAATATGGATGAAGAAAACAATAGACCTCAAGGTCGAATTTCTCGAAGCTTTATTTTTTCGATATTATTCGTCGCTGCAATATTAGGTTTAATCGCATATTTCATTTTCTCTAATATGAGCACAGTCAAACAAATCCAACCAGACTTGTTTGTGGATTACTTAGCCAAAGGCAAAATCACTGATGTTCAATTAGTCCAAGGTGAAACAAAGATTACAATCAATGGTCATTATTCTGAAACTGATTCCAATGGTAAACCTGTTAAAACAACGTTTACCACAGGTATCCCAGAAGAAATGTATAACACAACATTAGATTGGTACGTTGATATTGATGGCGATGGTACTAAAGAAACTATTCAAAAATCAATCACTCAAATGATTGTTGATGCCGCTAAGGACAATGAATACAAGCCAGGTGTTGCACCAAAGTTTGTTATCACTGTTAAAGATCCTTACGAATCAACATGGTTTGATCGTTGGGGCCCAACAATTATTATCCTAGCGGGTTCCACATTACTTTTATTATTCTTGTTCTCAAGAATGTCCTCTTCTGTCAATTCCTCAAACAGACAAGCGATGGATTTCAACCGTTCTCGTGCTAGAAGAGTCAACACAAGCAAAATCAAATTTGATGATGTTGCCGGTGCTGATGAAGAAAAAGTCGAAATGGAAGAATTAGTGTATTACTTAAAAGAACCAAAGAAATATACAAAGTATGGCGCTAAATTACCAAAGGGTGTCCTCTTAGTAGGCCCTCCAGGATGTGGTAAGACATTATTAGCCAAAGCCGTTGCGGGTGAAGCTGGTGTTCCATTCTTCTCCATCTCTGGTTCCGACTTTGTCGAAATGTTCGTTGGTGTCGGTGCAGGACGTGTTAGAGACATGTTCAGAATCGCTAAAGAAAATGCTCCATGCTTAGTCTTTATCGATGAAATCGATGCTGTTGGTAGACAAAGAGGTGCTGGTTTAGGTGGTGGTAACGATGAACGTGAACAAACACTTAACCAATTACTCGTTGAAATGGATGGCTTTAATGATAACTCTGGTATTATCGTTATCGCTGCGACAAATAGAGATGACGTTCTCGATCCAGCTCTTTTAAGAGCAGGTCGTTTTGATAGAAAGATTACAGTTTCCTTACCTGATGTTAAAGGTAGAGAAGCTATCTTCAAAGTCCACTCAAGAAATAAGAAAGTTTCTTCTGAAGTCAACTTTGAAAATCTTTCAAAGAGAACTGTTGGTTTCTCCGGTGCTGATATTGAAAATATCATGAATGAAGCTGCAATCTTAGCAGTTCGTAACAATAAAGAAGAAATTACTGTTGCGGATATTGATGAAGCTATTGACCGTCGCTTTGCGGGTCCAGCTAAGAAATCTCGTTCTTTAACCGAAGAAGAAAAGTGGAGAACAGCTTACCACGAAAGTGGTCACGCTATCGTTGGCTTAAAATATCCTCATGCTGGTAAAGTCCAAAAGATCACCATCATCCCACGTGGCAATTATGGTGGTTGGGTCTTAGCTACTCCAGAAAAAGATAAATATAATTTAACCAAAGGTGAATTGATTGCTGATATCGTTCTTGATATGGGTGGTCGTTCCGCTGAAGAAATCTTCTGCGATGATATTGATACAGGCGCCTATGCTGATATTAAAAACGCTACCGCCAGAGCACGTGCGATGGTGTGCGAATATGGTATGTCTGATTTAGGTCCTATCCAATATGAAAGAGATACTGGTAGTGTCTTCTTAGGAAGAGACTATACAAATACACAAAAGAATTTCTCTGCTGAAACAGCGACAAAGATTGATGCTGAAATCCGTAAGATTATCGACTTCGCTCACGCTGAAGCTCTCCGTGTCATTAAGGAAAATAGAGAAGACGTTGAACTTCTCGCTAAGACCTTAGTGGAACGTGAACAAATCACTGCTGAAGAAATCGAATACTTGATGGAACATCGTCATCTTAAAGGAGATGAAAAACCAGCAGAAGAACAACCTAAAGTAGAAGCTGAAGAACCAAAGGCTGAAGCTACTGAAGGTGAAGATAAATAATTAACTTAGGAAGGGCAAAACCTTCCTTTTACTATGTGGAAATTAGGTCAATTTAACATCGAAGGAAAAGTCGTTCTTGCCCCAATGGCGGGAATCACAAGTGCAGGTTATCGAAAATACCTCAATACTTTTGGCGTGGACGTCTGTGTTTCTGAGATGGTTTCTGATATGGGACTTATCTATCAAAACAAAGAAACTGAGTCTTATGTGACCTATGAAAAAGATGGAACATTAACTGGTGTTCAATTATTCGGCGCTAAGCCTGAAAACCTCGCAAAAGCTGCAGCCGTATCGCTTAAGTTAAACCCAAATATCGACTTTTTTGATGTGAACATGGGTTGTCCTGTTCCTAAGGTTACTAAGACCGGCGCGGGCTCTGCTTTAATGCTAAATCCTAGCTTATGTGGCGAGATCATTAAGGCCATTAAGAGTGTTACCGATAAACCAGTCACTGTGAAGATTAGATTAGGCTATAATGAGGTTAACTTCTTAGATGTTATAAAGGAGCTCGAAAATAGTGGTGTTGATGCCATTGCAATACATGCTAGAACAAGAAAAGAACTCTATATGGGAGAACCACATTTTGACCTCTTAAAAGACTTAAGAAGCAAGATGAAAGTGCCACTCATTGTCTCAGGTAATATCTATACTTTGGATGACGCAATTAACGCTCTTGAAATAACAGGAGCGGACGCTGTGATGGTGGCCCGTGGTGGTATGGGAAATCCCTTCCTCATTAAGCAAATAAAAACCTATTTTGAAACAGGTGAAAGATTACCAAATCCATCATTTGAAGAACAATGTAATTACTGTTTAGAACTTGCTAAATCAATGTGTGAAGAAAAAGGCGAATTAACTGCGATGAGAATATACCGTGGAATCGCTCCTAAATTCTTCTCAGGATTTGCTAATTCAAGAACACTAAGAACAATACTTGCTACCTCATTAACGGACTATGCTTCGTTAGTGAGGATTCTTGATGAATTCAAGAAAGAAAATATTAAATTTTAACGTTTGTCTTTGATTAGACAAATTCTCGTATATAATATTTGAGCGTGGATATTTGAAAGGAAAGTTGAAAATATGAACATTAATGAATTAAATGACCAAGAACTAATCCGTTTAGAAAAGATTAAAAAATACCAAGAATTAGGTATCGATCCATTTGGTCAAGCTTATAAAGTTTCCCATTCGATTAAGGAGATTCGTGCCTTATGCAATAAGAAGAGCGAAAAAGCCCTTGCTAAAATGGCTTTAAAAGTTTCTGTCGCAGGCCGTATCAAAGCTATTCGTAAAATGGGTAAAGCCTCCTTTATGAATATCCAAGATAAAACTGGTAATATCCAAGTTTATTTATCACTTGATGGTTTAGGCAAAAAGAACTATGACCTTTTCAAGATGGCGGATATCGGTGATATCGTCGGTGTTAAAGGTATCATGAACTTAACAAGAACTGGTGAATTGACAATTAAAGCCCAAAAGTTCATCCATTTAACAAAGTGCTTACATCCATTACCAGAAAAGTTCCATGGCTTAACTGACGTTGAAGAACGTTCTAGAAGAAGATACTTAGACTTAATCATGAACGAAGAAGCAAGAAAAGTCGCCTTCATGAGACCTCAAATCATTCGTAGTATCCAACACTTCCTTGATGGTAAAGGTTTCACTGAAGTTGAAACATCAATTCTTTCCCCAATCTTAGGTGGTGCTTCCGCTCGTCCATTCATCACACATCACAATACATTAGATAAAGATTTCTACTTAAGAATCGCTACTGAACTTAACCTCAAACGTTTACTCGTTGGTGGTATGGAAAGAGTGTATGAAATTGGTAGATTATTCCGTAATGAAGGTATGGATGCTTCCCATAACCCAGAATTCACCACAATTGAAATTTATCAAGCCTACAGCGATTTAAGAGGTATTGGTGATTTAACCGAAAAGATGATTAGAAATGCCGCTAAAGAAGTAACAGGTTCTGCAATTGTCAAATACGGTGACCGTGAAATCAATTTCAAAGACCCATTCAAATGGATCTCTATGAATGACTTAATTAAAGAAAAATGTGGTATTGATTTTAAAGAAGTCAAAACCTATGAAGAAGCGAAGAAACTCGCTGACGAACGTGACTTACATTTAGACAAGTTCAAAAACACAGTGGGCTATGTTATGAATGAATTCTTTGAAGAGTTCTGCCAAGATGATTTAATTCAACCTACCTTTGTTTATGAATATCCAATCGAAGTTTCTCCATTAACTAAGAAAGAAAAAGATCCAAGATTCGTCCAAAGATTTGAATTATTCGTGAATGGTAAAGAACTTGCTAATGCCTATACCGAACTTAATGACCCATTAGATCAAGAAGAAAGATTCCTTGCTCAATTAGAAGCCAAGAAGTTAGGCGATGAAGAAGCCAGTGAAATGGATAAAGACTTCGTTGAAGCTTTAGAATATGGCATGCCTCCAACAGGCGGCGTGGGCATGGGTATCGATAGATTAGTCATGTTATTAACTAACCAAGCCCAAATCCGTGAAGTCATTCTCTTCCCAACAATGAGAGACAGATAGAAATTTTCGCGAAATAATAAAAATTTTGGACAAAATTCAAAAAATGCCCCTATTACATTATTGAGGGGGCTTTTTTGATGGCTCATGCCAAGGTCTAACTTTTCTGCTTAAGGTCCCTTTTACTCACTTATACGTATACGCGCTTTACAAATTGAGTTTTGGCTAGTATAATTGACACGCTACAATGTAGCATTAATCTCTGCTACCAATGCCAAATATGGTAGCCATTAGACCAGAGGGAGGTATATAAAATGCGCAATTATGAAATTATGTACATTTTGAAGGCCGACTTAGACGAAGCCGCTCGTGAAGCTGAAATGGGCAATATCCAAAAGCTCCTTGAAAAGAACGGCGCCAAGGTTAACAACACAGATACCAAGATGGGTTTACGCGAATTAGCGTACGAAATCAAGGATCAAACCAAAGGTTTCTATGTCATCCTCAAAGTGGAAGCTGATGAGGCTGCACTTTATCAATTCAATCGTAAAGTCAAAATCAATCCAGCCGTGTTACGTCATCTAGTTACAGTTGATCAACAATAAGGAGGACAATTACATGGTTAATCGTGTACTCTTAATGGGTCGCTTAGTTAAGGACCCAGAATTAAGAAAAACCAATTCTGATGTTAGCTTTGCTACATTCACTCTTGCCGTGGACAACCGCGTGAGAGAAGCTGATGGCACAAGGGGTACAATCTTCATTGATTGTCGTGTCTTCAGAGAACAAGCTGAAAGCTTAGTTAAGAACACCAGAAAAGGTAGTAGGATCGCAGTTGACGGCAGTCTCAATCAAAGAAACTTTGAACGCAAAGACGGAACAAAAGGTAAAGTAATTGAGGTCATCGTTGATAGTGTGACATTCTTAGATCCTAAGAAAGACGCACCAGCGGAAGAACCAAAATTCGATGATGTTCCAGCTCAGTCCAGCGGCAATAATCTTGACTTAAATGACTTGCCAGATGACGATCTTCCATTTTAATTAAAAGAAAGGGAAAATTATGGCATTTAGAAAAGTTAGACCACATAAAAAAGTATGTATCTTCTGCAAGAACAAATCTAAATTCATTGACTACAAAGACGTTGAACTCTTAAAGACAATGATTACCCCAAACGGTAAGATTTCCACCAGAAGAGCTACAGGCACATGCGCCAAGCACCAAAGAGAATTAGCCAAAGCTATCAAAAACGCTAGATTCATGGCTCTTCTCCCATACGTTGCTGACTAATTACGGTCTTCATGTGTTAGGACAGTCGCAATTTGCCTCAGTTGACTAAAAATGACTTTCCTCGCAAGGCATTAGTCGGAGCATATGAAGAAGTCCTAAATCTAGGGCTAAATCAATGTAAATTAAGTCGTCTATAATGGGCGGCTTTTTTTGTGCTGTCTGGGCGGTCTGTCTGGCGTCGTCAAGGTGTGCACGTTTCGTTGACTAAAAAAATTTTAATTTTCTCTTATTATGTAGTATAAAATTTGCATTTTTCTTAAATTAAATATCCTTTTCTTCTATAATAAAAGTGTTAATTAATATAGGAATTAATATAGGGGGTTTTCTTATGAAAAGAAGAAAATTGATATTCTTAGGATTAATGCTTAGCGGGTTAATCCTCTCTTCGTGTGGCCATAATCAAGAGCCAGCAAAGCCAACAAAACCTGTTGAACCAACTTATTTAACAGTTAGTGAAGCGGTTGTTTTAGCTAATCAAGTGGGAACAGAAGGCACTAGTGAAAAGCAATATGTAACAGGAACAGTAAAAAGCATTAGCAATCCTACATATGGCGAAATGTATATCACTGATGGCGTTAAAGACTTATATGTCTATGGCGTTTATTCAAGTGATGGCACAACAAAATATAGCGATCTAACAACTAAGCCATATACGAATGATGAAGTATTCTTATATGGATTTGTGAAAGCATATAATGGTAATCCAGAGATGGGAAAATCTTGGTTAATGAAAATGGTGCCTCATCAAGATGATGCTGATGTTCATGATTATGAGTCAATGAATATTAATAACGCTAGAGGGGCAGCAAATAATAGTAAAGTCCTTGTTCAGGGAGTTGTTGCTACAATTACTTATTCTAACGGTAAAGTTCCTAGTGGTGTTTATCTCGTTGATGATACTTCTTCAATTTATGTCTATAGTCCAGAGATTGCTGGAAGAGTGGAAGTTGGTGAAGAAGTTAAAGTCGCTGGTACTAAAACCGAATACATCCTTGAAAGCGAACTTGGCTACGCTCAAACATTTGGCTATCAAGGTTCTATCCAATTAGATAAGGCAATCTTTGTAAGTTCTTTAGGAAAGAATAAATATTTCTTAAAGAGTTGGATACAAGAAACAACCATGAAAGATATCATGGAAACTCCATTAACAAATAACATTACAACTTTAATTCATAAAGTTACTGCAATCGTTAATAAAGTTCCTGGAACAGGATTTGTTAACTATTACATTAATGATTTAGATAATGAAACAGGCTCATATGTTTATACATTATGTAATGGAAGCGATTTCAATTACTTAGATGCATATGATGGAAAGATTTGCACAGTTTATGTTGCTGTTCATAACGCAAAATCAACAAACTCTGGCATCTTCTATCGTTTAATGCCAATCAAAGTAGAAGAAAATACAACCTTCTCAATGACTGATGAACAAAAAGCACAATTTGCGTTAGATTATTACGCTTCTAAACAATTCTTAGCGGAATATAGTTCTGATCCATCATTAGAATTATTTACTTCTATTAGTAATGAATATATTCCATTTAGTGATGTTGCAGTTTCTTATACTTCTAATAGTGAGCTAGTTACCTTTAATGAAGAAAACGACAAATTAGTTATGCATATCGCTAACGGTGTTGCTCAAGTTAATGTCACTATGACAGCAACATATAACGGAGTTACTGTTAATAAAGTCATTTCCTTTAAAGTTATTGATTCAGTACTTCCTGAAACAGAATCTATCGCTGATGTGATTAACGAAGAAGACGGTACTTCTGTTTGTGTTAAAGGAATCGTTATGTCCTCATTAGTGAATCAAACCGGATTCTATATCAATGACGGAACTGGAGTTATCGCAGTTAGAACCACTAAAGAAGAGATGAAAGGAATTGCCATTGGTAATGAAGTAGTAATGGAAGGTAGTAGAATACATATCGTCAAATCAGGATCTAGTAACGTTGGCCAATCCTGTATTGATAATGCGACATGTGTTGTTAACTTATTTGGCAACCATCCATATGATAAATCAACATTTATCACTAATATGACATTCGATGAAATCGTTACTAGTGAAAAGAATAAACAAGCAACAGAAGATTTAACATGTAATGTCTATGTTGCTAAATGTCATTTAAGAAAATCAGGTTCTCAATATTCTACAAACTATTATTTGAGTAATGCTGCTCATGATAAAGAATTCTTGCTCTACGCTGGTAGTGGTACTCAATATTCAGCGTTTGATGCTTTCAGTGATGACCGTGAAATCACTGTTGAATTCATGCTTGTTGATTGGAATACCAACCACAATCTTAAATACACTTAATTTTCAGTAAGCGTTGATAAAATGATTAGATACGGTTTGATAATTGAAGAAAATTATTGATTATTGTGAAAAAAATGGAATCAAAAAATATGAAGTTCCAAAAAGAAAATTAAACATTAATAAGCTGTCTAACTCTATAAAACAAATTGATCCAAACTTTGATCCAATAAAGGTGAGATTTTCCAATGATTTAGAACTAGTTAAACCATTTTCTTTGACAAATGAGGAAGGTAATTTTTAGACAAAACAGGAAAAATGGGTTTGGACGATCACACTTCAAAAAAGTAAGAAAATAAGTCGTCCAATAAGGGCGACTTTTTTTAGACTTAATCAATATAAAAAAGGAGCCAAACCCACAATAACCACAAAGTAAGTTTGAGGAGCTCCGTTCTTGTGGCTACATTATAGCATATTTTTAAAAAGTGAATATGCTTAAGAATTAATTAATAGTCGCCCGAAAAGGGGGCCTACGACAATTAAAGTGGATTTAAGTGGGGACACCTAAATCTACCTGCCTAGGCTACAACATTAAAAGTGGAGACCCTTCACGCGTTATTGTGAG